>NZ_SPKN01000043.1:1352-1611 GCF_023127765.1 Pseudomonas sp. W15Feb34 | reverse complement strand
GCGAATCAACCTACCGACGCTGTCCCATTCATAGACTGTCTGCGCGCCGTGTTCATCCTCGCGGGCAATCTGTCGCCCCAGGTCGTCATAGCGATAACGCTTGATCCCGCCATTGGGCAATTGCTCTTCCAGCAACTGCCCACGCTCATCCCACACCAGCCGATGGCAACTGTGATCCGGGTACCAAACTCCGGTCAGTTGCCCGTGTTTGTTGTAGCTGTAGTCAGTCGAATTGCCATCCGGATTAGTTTTGCGGATG
>NZ_SPKN01000043.1:722-1218 GCF_023127765.1 Pseudomonas sp. W15Feb34 | reverse complement strand
CCCTTGGCATCGTAGGATTTGAAATGCTGCGCGCCGTCCGGATCGATGCGCTTAACCAACCGCGCCCGGTCGTCGTGGACATACACTTCCTGGCTGCCGTCGGCGTTATGCACGGTGACACGGCCGTCATCCCCCCAGGCATAGCGCGTGTCCATCTGCGAAAAGCTCGCCCAATGCCGGACGCAACACGCTGCCTTGCCGGAGCCTTCCCACGCCCAGAAGAAACTCGCCCCACCGGCCAACTGCCGCTCAACAATGACGTGCTGATCGTCGTATCGATAACGCTCGCTTTCCCCGACAGCATTGGTCGCGCAAACCAGTCGTCCGTCTTCGTCATAGGCGTAGGAAACAACGTTCTGCTCGGTTTCCCAGACGTAGGGCTCACGCCCTTTGGCGCGATGCACCTGGGAGTCCACCGCCACGATGCGATCCAGCTCATAACGCAGCAGCAGCGAGCGACCAGCACCGTTATCCAGCCGCTCAATTCGCCCGGAAT
>NZ_SPKN01000043.1:0-650 GCF_023127765.1 Pseudomonas sp. W15Feb34 | reverse complement strand
TCAGTACACCGTCGCGAAAGTGATAGAACCGCGACGCCTGGGCCAGCACCAGTTCATCAGGAGCCGAGCCCAAGTAGATTGCCGCTTCGGCAAGACTATTGGTGATCGCGGGTCGAGCCGCTGTAGGCAAGGGCAGGGTGGTCGAGCGGTTCTCATGGTCGATCCACACCACCGAATCGCCCGACACACAAAGCCTGTGCGCCAGCGCATGGCTCCAGCCAAACCCCAACCCGCAATCCAGTTCCACCGCACTGGTGCGATACAACCGCGTCCACTCAAACGGCAAAACACCGTCCAGCGCACCATCAGTGAGGGTCAATAATTCCTCGCCGGTGACCATCGACACCGGGCAGCCGTTGGTGACCGTCTTGTCCGCTGGCGCCGCCGCATCTCCTTTTGGATTCGACGCCACGGCAGGCACATCATCGACGTGTTCCTGACGGACCAACACGGTCTGTCGGGTCTTGTTGCGAACCACCGGCACCGGGTTCGAAACCAGCGTGTCGCCCGCCTTCAACGGCACCACCGGTACCGCCTTGACCGGCGTTGCCGAACTGCTCAGCAACACAGGCTTGGCGGCCTCAACATGCGTGTCCAACCGCGGCCCCGCCACCTGCCTGGCCAGCAACTCCAACAACGCCCGCGCCCCG
>NZ_SPKN01000042.1:172319-226030 GCF_023127765.1 Pseudomonas sp. W15Feb34 | reverse complement strand
ACCCAAGCAATTTGACTACTCTAACGAGCATCAGATTGCGGTGTGTGAAGACCCAATGAACCGAAAGTTCGACGTTCACAAAACACCGAAAACTGTCACATACCCAATTTGCTGAAGCGAGGCCAACTGGTCCCGACTCAGTACCCGAATTTCTTGACGACCATAGAGCATTGGAACCACCTGATCCCATCCCGAACTCAGCAGTGAAACGATGCATCGCCGATGGTAGTGTGGGGTTTCCCCATGTGAGAGTAGGTCATCGTCAAGATTAAATTCCGAAACCCCTGTTTGCTAACGCAAACAGGGGTTTTGTTTTGGGCGGTCGAAAAGTACCGAGCTATTCAATACCCACAGCTTTTTGCAAAGCCTCAAAGATCAGTCGAACCTTGCAGCGCTTCAGGGTTCACAGCAGGGGCGTCATGTATTTATCTCTATCGTTGTGTACCTACAGACACAGGTGCAACGTCTGAGCTCTTATGCAAAATAATCCCCGGAAACAGGCCGCACCGCCTGTCCGGACCCGACCACCCGGACTATCATGCCGATAGCCCAATCCCTTACCGCAAGGAGCCGCTCGGAACGCCGATGCGCCAGATCTGGAAATCTTTTCGAGCCCTTTATTTCGCCTCTTTGATGATGCTGATTGGCTCCGGCCTGCTCAGTACTTACCTGGCCTTGCGCCTGGCGGCAGACAATGTCGACAGTTTGTGGGTCGGTGCGCTGATGGCCGCCAACTATTTTGGCTTGGTACTGGGCGGCAAGATCGGGCATCGCCTGATTGCCCGCGTTGGACATATTCGTGCCTACGCGACTTGCGCCGGAATCGTCGGCGCGGCAGTGCTGGGTCATGGCTTGATTGATTGGCTACCTGCCTGGATCGTGCTGCGGATAATCGTCGGCCTGGGGATGATGTGCCAGTACATGGTTATCGAAAGCTGGCTCAATGAACAGGCGGATGCCAAGCAGCGTGGCGTAGTGTTCAGCGGCTACATGATCGCGTCCTACCTCGGGTTGGTACTGGGGCAGTTGATCCTGGTTATGCATCCTCACCTTGGGCTTGAACTGCTGATGTTGGTCGCGCTGTGTTTTGCGTTGTGCCTGGTGCCTGTGGCCATGACCCGACGCATTCACCCCGCGCCCCTGCACCCGGCCCCGATGGAGCCCCGTTTTTTTATAAAGCGTGTGCCACAGTCTCTTAGTACGGTGCTGGGCGCGGGCTTGATCGTTGGGTCGTTCTACGGTTTGGCGCCGCTCTACGCGTCTCAGCAGGGGCTGACGACTGAGCAAGTCGGCTTGTTCATGGGGAGCTGCATTTTTGCCGGCTTGGTCGTTCAGTGGCCGCTGGGATGGCTATCGGACCGCTATGACCGCGCGCTGTTGATTCGCTGCTTTGCGTTGTGCCTGGCCGTAACAGCGTTGCCGCTGGCGATCATGACTCAAGTACCGCTGGAAGTGCTGTTTGTGGCAGGCTTCTTCTGTTCGCTGGTGCAATTCTGCCTTTACCCATTGGCAGTGGCTTTTTCCAACGATCATGTAGAAGGTGATCGTCGGGTTTCGCTGACGGCCATGTTGTTGGTGACCTACGGCATAGGCGCCAGTATCGGCCCACTGCTGGCGGGCGTAGTGATGAAGTTGTTCGGCAGCCAGATGCTCTACGCGTTTTTCAGTTTGTGTGCGTTGATCCTGGTATGGCGCATCCGCCCCAAAGCAGTGACCAACCTGCACCAGGTCGACGACGCCCCGCTGCATCACGTGGCAATGCCTGACAGCATGTCCAGTTCACCGCTGGTAGCAGCGCTAGACCCACGGGTGGATGAGCAAGTGGTACAGGAGCAGATGCAGGTCACTGTCCCTGACCCGGAACCCGAGCCAGACCCGGTAACTGATGAGCCAGCCAATGAAGAGCCGCAGGAGCCGGTGGACCCGGATGAACATCCCCATGACTTGAGCAGGGCACGCCCCTGAACGAAAAACGGGCAGTTCCTATCAGGAACTGCCCGTTTTTTATTTCAGCGTCCCAACCTTAAAGATCATCGTCCTTGTCGAAGCGCCGAGCCTCGCGCTGCAGCTGGTAGACAAAACGCTCCACCTGGCGCTGCACCAAACCACTCATGTTGTGAAAGCGCACGCCAGCAAAGGTCGTGTTGATCTTGTCTTCGAAGTGCAGGTAGCGCAGTTCGACGGAGGTGGTCATGCTGCCAAAGGGCAGGGCGGCGATAAACCGGTCATAGACCTGGCCCAACTGCAGGCGCTCGGAGATATCGCCCTCAAAGCGCAATTTGCAGCCGGTGGCGGAAATGTCCAGAAGTTTGCCGCTGATCGGTGCCTTGAGCTTCTCGCCGCCCAGTTCGATATTCACCAATTGCGCAAGTTTCAGCGCGGCGCGAAATGCATTGCGCCGCTGATGGTAAACCACTTCATCAGGCATGCTGCCGCTATAGATACGGTGGCCGTCTTTTTCGCTGATGTTCAGCGTGCCATTGCTTTCCCAGGCAACCCGTACACCTTCATGGAAGCCTTCGATACGAAAGGGTTCGCCGTTCTCGAGGTAGCGCTCACCGTCTCGGGGGATCATTTCATCCAGGGCCAGCGTTTTGCTGTCCCGATCAATATCCACCAAATAGCTTTGAAAGCGCTGGCTGCGTTCGTGGAAAGTGATGATCAGCGGATCATGGCTTTCTTGCAGCATCCGTAATGTGCTGGCGACTTCCAGAGGCGTAGTGAGCACCTTCGGTGGCTGCGGTGCATCTTCCGCATTAGGGGCGTTGAACACGGTTCTTCCATCTCCAGACAAAGTACGACTACACGCAAGAACCGGCATTTTGCCAGTATGTAGCGCTCCTTGGATAGGTCGCGCTGTAAACCGGTGTCAGGCTTGGCTGCGGGTACTTGGCTTGACCAGGCGAGAGGTGGAGCCTTGGGCGTTGTACAGGGCCGGAGGCTCACCACCGTGCAGTATGCGCAACTGATTGGCGGTCGTGGCTTGCTGAAGCTGGATTGATTGGCCGTTGAGCAGGTTGGCTTCCTGGCACTGGGCAAGCAATTGATTGAGTTCTTTGCTTTGCGCCAGTAGTTGATCACCGACCGAGGAATGGCTGGCCAGTTGTGCCAGGCCTTCGTGATCGGCAGGCAGGCCCAGGCTGATGAGTATCTGGCTGCGCTTCTTGCCGTGTTGTTCGAGCAACACAATCAGCGACTGCTTGCGCGCCAGGATTTCTTCGAGCAAGGGCATGTCCCGGCCGTACAGGGCCAGGGATTCTTCCTTGAGCAGCTCAAGCAACTGGTGCGTGGGCGTCAGATCATCAATGATCAGTTGAAGCAGATGTTCGTCGTGGTGCATGGCTGGCCTTGGGTTTTAAGCGTCCAAAAGCCCTGCGCAGGCTTTTGCCTAGCGCTCGGCTTCGAAGTTAAGCAGCTTACTGGCTACACGGCTGCTGTCGACTTTATAGCTGCCGTCGGCGATGGCCTGTTTCAACTCAGCCACGCGAGCTTTATTGACAACCGGCTGATCACGCAGCGAGTCAGTGACCTTCTGCAACTGTTGAGCCTCATTGCTCAGGTGTACCGATTCCCCGCTCTGGCTGGCGCTGGCCTGCTCTGCCTTGGCGGGCAGGGGCTGGGACTTGGCTTCTACGCTGTCCTTGGCACCGTTGGTGCGCGTATTGCCCGGCAAAGCCTGGGTGCTATTCAAACGACTGAAATCAATGACCATGGTGAAAAAAACCTCTGGGTATTTGGACGCTTGCCATGTTTTCGGCCATACCCGGGCAAACTTTAGGCTCGATTGACAATAAACCTGTACCGCTCGACATCCAATACACAGTGTAGGAAAAGCCGGGCTGTGATTCCAGTGATCTATAAAGCAACTTCGACCTGACCTGGCGCCGTGACCCGCGCCTTGATCACGCGATTGGAGTTGAGGTTCTTGACGCGAATCTGTTCGCTCATGCCGCCGTTGGACAGTGCCTCCCCTGGCATCCTTACGTTCAGCCCGCCACTGCTGGCAGAAATCACCACCTGGTCACCCTTGCGAATCACTTCGGCCTGTTCCAGATGAACCAGTGTGATGACTTGATCGGTGACCATTGGTCGGGTGAGTCTCTGCCCGATAGCCTGGTCCACTGAGGTCAGGTAGCCCTGGTTGATCAGGCTGATATCGCGCTCGCGCAGGGCCACATCCTCGTAGCCGATGATGCCGGTGCGTTTCAACGGTCGCGCGACCACTACCACATCGCGGAACAGCTTGACCTGAGCCGGCACGAATACCGTCCAGGGCGAGGCGCCTTCACAGCGAACTTTTACCGTTACGCGTCCGATGGGCTGGGTAGGGCTTTCCAGCGTGGCTGTCAATTCCTTGTCGCACATCGGCATGCGCAAGCGCGGGTCCAACTGGCTGACCTGAATTTCATAACGTCCCGGGGTCTGCGTGGTCGCCAGATAATCTTCTACAGTGAATTCAAGAAAACCCTGGGTGACGCCGATAAGGAGATCAGGCAGGGTGACATTGTCGGCGCGTGCGGTAGCGCCAATGCTCAAGGCAAGCAGCGCCATCACGGTGCTGAACAGCCTGCGGTGGCTAGGGCGTCGGGAAACTGTCGTTTTAATATCCATGTTTAATAAATAGCAAAGCTCGTGCCGTTTAGTGTTGGGTGCGCGTCGTACCCCCAGGATTTAGGAGTCAGGGCATGGCAGGTGTAATGGATTCAGTAAACCAGCGCACACAGCTGGTAGGGCAGAATCGCCTGGAGTTGTTGCTTTTTCGCCTGGATGGCAAGCAGTTGTACGGCATCAACGTATTCAAAGTGCGGGAGGTGCTGCAATGCCCCAAGCTGACGATCATGCCCAAGTCCAGCCCAGTGGTGTGTGGCGTAGCCAACATCCGTGGTGCAACTATTCCCATTCTTGACCTGGCGATGGCCACGGGCTCGGCGGGTTTGCAAGACCGCCAGAACCCCTTTGTGATCATCACCGAGTACAACACCAAGACCCAGGGTTTCCTGGTGCGCTCGGTGGAGCGTATCGTCAATATGAACTGGGAAGAGATCCACCCGCCGCCCAAGGGCACGGGGCGCGATCACTACCTGACGGCGGTGACACGGGTCGATAACCAGTTGGTCGAAATCATCGACGTGGAGAAAATCCTCGCCGAAGTGGCGCCCACTTCGGAAACCATCTCTGTGGGTGTGGTGGATGCCGAGACTGCACACAAGGCGGTGTCTCTGCGCGTATTGACCGTGGACGACTCCTCAGTGGCGCGCAAGCAGGTCACACGCTGCCTGCAGACCGTTGGTGTAGACGTGGTGGCCCTCAATGATGGTCGTCAGGCCTTGGATTACCTGCGCAAGCTGGTGGACGAAGGCAAGAAGCCCGAAGAAGAATTCCTGATGATGATCTCCGACATCGAGATGCCGGAAATGGACGGCTACACGCTCACGGCCGAGATACGCAACGATCCACGCATGCAAAAACTGCATATCATCCTGCATACTTCGTTGTCGGGGGTATTCAATCAGGCAATGGTCAAGAAGGTTGGTGCTGATGACTTTCTGGCCAAATTCCGTCCTGATGACCTCGCATCCCGGGTAGTCGACCGGATCAAGGCAGCAGATCACGGCTAGGGGATTTCCCCCGGCGATCACACGATTTAAGAGGCGGTATCATTGTCTACGGGTAATTTGGATTTCGAACAGTTCCGGGTCTTCCTGGAAAAAGCCTGTGGCATATTGCTCGGTGAAAACAAGCAGTACCTGGTATCCAGCCGTCTCAACAAACTGATGGAACAGCAGGGCATCAAGTCCCTGGGTGAGTTGGTCCAGCGGATCCAGGGGCAGCCGCGCAGCGGGCTCAAGGAAATGGTGGTCGATGCCATGACCACCAACGAAACCCTGTGGTTTCGCGATACCTACCCCTTTGAAGTGCTCAAGAACAAAGTGTTGCCGGAAGCCATCAAGGCCAGTCCTGGCCAGCGCCTGCGTATCTGGTCGGCGGCTTGTTCCTCGGGGCAGGAGCCGTACTCGATCTCGATGTCCATCGACGAGTTCGAGCGAACCAACATGGGCCAGTTGAAAGCCGGCGCGCAAATTGTTGCTACCGACTTGTCCGGCACCATGCTCACCAACTGCAAGACCGGTGAGTACGACAGCCTGGCCCTGGGCCGCGGTTTATCCCAGGAGCGCCTGCAGCGTTACTTCGACCCCAAAGGCGCCGGGCGCTGGGCGATCAAGGCACCGATCAAGAATCGCGTGGAGTTCCGCTCGTTCAACCTGCTCGACAGCTACGCCAGCCTGGGCAAGTTCGACATGGTGTTCTGCCGCAACGTGCTGATCTATTTCTCGGCCGAAGTGAAGAAAGACATCCTTTTGCGTATCCACGGCACGCTCAAGCGCGGCGGTTACCTGTTCCTCGGTGCTTCCGAAGCGTTGAATGGCCTGCCGGACCATTACCAGATGGTGCAGTGCAGCCCGGGGATCATCTACCAGGCCAAGTAAGTCGCACGCAGTTAAAGTGTGGGAGGGGGCTTGCTCCCGATAGCGGTGGTTCAGTTGATGTCTTTATCACTGATACACCGCTATCGGGAGCAAGCCCCCTCCCACATTTGTTTCTGCGGCAACGTTGAAGAAAGCGGCAACTCCCCATTGCCGCTTTACTGTCACTATGTGGAAAACGCTTGCCGCTTTTCTGGCATAGTCGCCGGCAACTACCCTCGAAACCCTTGATATACGGGCCTCCGCAAGATTGGCACGCGCCTTGCTATAACCCTGCTAACGAACAGCAGGTCAGCCTAAAGGTTTCCGCCATGAGCATCAGCTTCGATAAAGCGCTCGGTATCCATGAACAAGCCCTGGGCTTTCGCGCCCAGCGTGCCGAAGTCCTGGCCAATAACATTGCCAACGCCGATACCCCGAACTACAAGGCTCGGGACCTGGACTTCTCTGCCGTGCTCGCCGCACAGCAAGACAAGACCAAGAACGGCACCTTCGCCTTGAACATGACCAACAGCCGTCATATCGAAGCGCAAGGCCTGAGCAAGGGTGACGAGTCGTTGCTGTATCGCACGCCGATGCAGCCGTCGATCGACCAGAACACCGTCGACGCGCAGTTGGAGCAATCGAACTACGCCGAGAACTCGGTGAACTTCCAGGCCAGCTTTACCCTGCTCAACAGCAAATTCAAAGGGCTGATGTCAGCCCTGCGTGGAGAATAAGCCATGTCCCTGTCCAGTGTTTTCAATATTGCCGGCAGTGGCATGAGCGCGCAGACCACGCGTTTAAACACCGTCGCCAGTAACATCGCCAACGCCGAGACCGTCTCTTCGAGCATTGACCAGACTTACCGTGCCCGTCACCCGGTGTTTGCCACCATGTTCCAGGGTGGCCAGGCCGGTGGCAGCGATTCGTTGTTCCAGAACCAGGACGCAGCCGGCTCCGGCGTGCAGGTGCTGGGTGTGGTCGAAGACCAGAGCAACCTGGAGGCCCGTTACGAGCCCAACCATCCGGCCGCGAACGAAAAGGGTTACGTCTACTACCCCAACGTCAACGTGGTCGAGGAAATGGCTGACATGATCTCCGCCAGTCGTTCGTTCCAGACCAATGCGGAAATGATGAACACCGCCAAAGCCATGATGCAGAAGGTCCTGACCCTGGGTCAGTAATAAGGGGCGCCAAATAATGGCCATCGTTGATACGTCAAACAACACGGCAGTCCAGGACCTGTTCAATTCCAAGGTCAAGGACGCTTCGAACAATGTCTCGAATGTTTCCAAAGCGGCCACTGGCAACCAGTCGCTGGGCAAGGACGCATTCCTGCAGTTGCTGGTAACCCAGCTGAAAAACCAGAACCCGCTGTCGCCCCAGGACAACGGCGCGTTCGTGGCCCAACTTGCCCAGTTCAGCAGCCTGGAAGGCATCAACACCCTGAACGACTCGGTGAATAACATCTCCAGCAACTTCAGCTCTTCGCAAGCGCTGCAGGCTTCATCGCTGGTGGGGCGGTCGATCATTATCCAGACCGACAAAGCCATGGTTGATACCAGCAAGAGCATGAACGGTTCGGTAGAGGTGCCATCGGCGGCGGGTAACGTTTCCGTCAAAATCACCGACAAGGACGGCAACGTCGTGCGCACCGTGGATATGGGCGCGCAGAGTGCCGGCAGCCAGAGCTTTATCTGGGACGGCAAGAATGACAAGGGCGAGGTCGCCCCAGCCGGCACCTACACCTTCAATGCCTCCACCAAGAACGACAAAGGTGACGCGGTGGCCCTGGCCACCTCGCTACCGGCCACGGTTACCAGCGTGACCTTGAGCAAGACCGGCGGCGAAATGCTGCTCAACCTTGCAGGCGGCATGGGCAGCGTCAAGCTGTCGCAAATTCAGACTATCGGTACATAGAGCCGGCTAAATACGGCAGAGGGAGAGAAACATGTCTTTTAATATCGGCCTTAGCGGCCTCTATGCGGCCAACAAACAACTGGACGTGACCGGCAACAACATCGCCAACGTCGCGACCACTGGCTTCAAGTCATCCCGTGCGGAATTCGCCGATATCTACGCGGCTTCCAAGTTGGGCACCGGCCAGAACAGTATCGGCAACGGTGTGAACCTGGCGGCAGTGTCCCAGCAGTTCACCCAAGGCGATGTCAATGGTAGCGGTGGCATCCTCGACATGGCGATCCAGGGCGGTGGCTTCTTCGTGCAGAAGGGCAGCGACGGCTCGCTGGAATACACCCGTAGCGGTGCCTTCCGAGCGGACAAAGACGGCTATATCACCAACAATACCGGCACCTCGCGCCTGCAAGGCTATGCCGCGGACGAGAATGGCAAGATCACCAAGGGTGGCCTGGTCGACCTGCAGCTGAACCTGGCCAACCTGCCCCCGAAGGCGTCTACCAAGGTGGACTCTTCCAGCAACCTGAACTCCTCGTCGCCGGTGATCGATCAGTCCAAGAACCCGTTTGATCCAACCAAATCCGAAACCTTCACCACGCAATACAGCACCACCTTGTACGACTCCCAGGGCAACGCGCACCCGATGGTGCAGTACCTGGTGAAAACCGATGCCAACCAGTGGCAGGCCTACACCTTGATCGATGGCCGCAATCCTGATGGTTCGGCGCCTACCGGTACCGGTGCTGACGTGAAGGCGCCTGTGCCGTCGACGTTGAGCTTCGATGGTGCTGGTAACCTCAAGAGCATCGTGACCGGCGGTGTTGCCGGTAACACCTTGACCATCAAGGATTGGGTACCTGGCACGGTGACCGATGGCGTATGGAAGGCTAACGATGCGACGGCGAACAAGGACGGCATCGCCATCAACATGGGCACCGTCACCCAGTACAACTCGGCCAGCTACCGTAACCCGCCGGTCACAGATGGTTACGCCACCGGCCAGATCACCGGCTTGAAGATCGATGGCAGCGGTGTGCTCTTCGCCACCTTCAGTAACCAGCAGAGCAAGGCCATCGGCCAGATTTCTCTGGCCAGCTTCAACAATGAGCAGGGCCTGCAGCCCGCCGGCGGTACGACCTGGAAAGAGACCTTCGCGTCGGGTCAGCCGGGCTTCGACGCACCGGAATCTGGCACTCTGGGGTCGATCAAGGCCACCTCCCTGGAGAACTCCAACGTCAACCTGACCAACGAGCTGGTTGACCTGATCAAGGCCCAGAGCAACTACCAGGCGAACGCCAAGACCATCTCCACCCAAAGCACCATCATGCAGACCATCATCCAGATGACCTGATAGGTTAGTGCTTCAAAATGTGGGAGGGGGCTTGCCCCCGATAGCGGTGTATCAGCCAAGTATCCATTGACTGACACCACCCTATCGGGAGCAAGCCCCCTCCCACATTTGCATCTGCTTCACGCTGCCAATCCAGTTATTGACCGAACCGCAGTACCGCAACAAGGGCTTTATGCCCGCCCAAGAAAAAGCCCCCGATACACCCTAGGTGTATCGGGGGCTTTTCTGCCTTAAGTGGTTAAACCCTCGGCAGGTTCAGCTTATTGGCAAGCTTCGCAATCCGGCTCGTCAATCGCGCAGGCCTTTGGCACAGGTGCCGGACCGGCAGGAGCTGCGAGAACCGAATCATCACCATGGTTGCCGCTGGAAACAGCGTTCAACTTACCGGTGTTGATGGTCGACTTCTCGGTGCTGGTCGCGGCCAGGGCACGGAGGTAGTAAGTGGTTTTCAGGCCACGGTACCAGGCCATGCGGTAGGTCACATCCAGCTTCTTGCCCGAAGCGCCGGCGATGTAGAGGTTCAACGACTGAGCCTGGTCGATCCACTTCTGACGGCGGCTGGCGGCGTCAACGATCCACTTGGTATCCACTTCGAAGGCGGTCGCGTAGAGCTCTTTGAGTTCTTGCGGGATGCGTTCGATCTGCTGCACGGAACCGTCGTAGTACTTCAGGTCGTTGATCATGACCGAGTCCCACAGGCCGCGGGCTTTCAGGTCGCGAACCAGGTATGGGTTGATCACGGTGAATTCGCCCGACAGGTTCGATTTCACATACAGGTTCTGGTAGGTCGGTTCGATCGACTGCGACACGCCAGTGATGTTGGCGATGGTGGCGGTCGGTGCGATGGCCATGATGTTGGAGTTACGAATACCTTTTTGCACGCGGGCACGAACCGGCGCCCAGTCCAGGGTTTCGTTCAGATCAACGTCGATGTACTTCTGGCCACGGGCTTCGATCAGGATCTGTTGCGAATCCAGCGGCAGGATGCCCTTGGACCACAGCGAACCCTGGAACGTCTCGTAGGCGCCGCGCTCGTCGGCCAGGTCGCAGGACGCCTGGATCGCATAGTAGCTCACCGCTTCCATGGATTTGTCGGCGAACTCGACCGCAGCATCCGAACCGTAAGGAATGTGCTGCAGGTACAGCGCGTCCTGGAAGCCCATGATACCCAGGCCCACTGGACGGTGCTTGAAGTTGGAGTTCTGCGCCTGTGGCACCGAGTAGTAGTTGATGTCGATCACGTTATCGAGCATGCGTACTGCGGTGTTGACGGTGCGTTCCAGCTTGGCGGTGTCCAGCTTGCCGTTGACGATATGGTTCGGCAGGTTGATCGAGCCCAGGTTGCAAACGGCGATCTCGTCCTTGTTGGTGTTCAAGGTGATCTCGGTGCACAGGTTCGAGCTGTGGACCACGCCCACGTGCTGCTGCGGGCTGCGCAGGTTGCATGGGTCCTTGAAGGTCAACCAAGGGTGGCCGGTTTCGAACAGCATGGACAGCATTTTGCGCCACAGGTCTTTGGCCTGGATGGTCTTGAACAGCTTGACCTTGCCTGGGTACTCGGTGAGGGCTTCGTAGTACTCGTAGCGCTCTTCGAAGGCCTTGCCGGTCAGGTCGTGCAGGTCCGGCACTTCGGATGGCGAGAACAGGGTCCACTTGCCGTCATCGAAGACGCGCTTCATGAACAGGTCAGGGATCCAGTTGGCGGTGTTCATGTCGTGGGTACGACGACGGTCATCACCGGTGTTCTTGCGCAGCTCGATGAACTCTTCAATGTCCATGTGCCAGGTTTCCAGGTAGGCACACACAGCGCCTTTGCGCTTGCCACCCTGGTTAACGGCGACGGCGGTGTCGTTCACCACTTTCAGGAACGGTACAACGCCCTGGGACTTGCCGTTGGTGCCCTTGATGTAAGAACCCAGTGCGCGCACCGGGGTCCAGTCGTTACCCAGGCCGCCGGCGAATTTGGACAGCATGGCGTTGTCGTGGATCGCGTGGTAGATGCCCGACAGGTCATCCGGCACGGTGGTCAGGTAGCAGCTCGACAGCTGAGGACGCAGGGTGCCGGCGTTGAACAGGGTCGGGGTCGACGACATGTAGTCGAAGGACGACAGCAGGTTGTAGAACTCGATCGCACGGTCTTCTTTGTTCTTCTCTTCAATCGCCAGGCCCATGGCCACGCGCATGAAGAACACTTGCGGCAGTTCGAAGCGGATACCGTCCTTGTGGATGAAGTAACGGTCGTACAGGGTTTGCAGGCCCAGGTAGGTGAACTGCTGGTCGCGCTCGTGGTTGATCGCCTTGCCGAGTTTTTCCAGGTCGAAGGTGGCCAGGATCGGGTTCAGCAATTCGAACTCGATACCCTTGGCGATATAGGCCGGCAGGGCTTTGGCGTACAGGTCAGCCATCTCGTGGTGAGTGGCGCTGTCGGCGACTTTCAGGAAGCCCAGGCCTTCGGCACGCAGGGTGTCCATCAACAGGCGCGCGGTCACGAACGAGTAGTTCGGCTCGCGTTCAACCAGGGTACGGGCGGTCATCACCAGCGCGGTGTTGACGTCGGTCAGGGCCACGCCGTCGTACAGGTTCTTCAGGGTTTCGCGCTGGATCAGGTCACCGTCGACTTCTTCCAGACCTTCGCAGGCCTCGGTGATGATTGTGTTCAGGCGGCCCAGGTCCAACGGGGCAAAGCTGCCGTCAGCCAGGGTGATGCGGATCGACGGGTGCGCTTGTACGGCAGCTTCTTCGGCCGGGGAGCGTACGGCACGTTCCTTGGCGCGCGAATCGCGGTAGATCACGTAGTCGCGGGCCACTTTTTGCTCGCCGGCACGCATCAGGGCCAGTTCAACCTGGTCCTGGATTTCTTCGATGTGGATGGTGCCGCCCGAAGGCATGCGACGCTTGAAGGTCGCGGTGACCTGTTCGGTCAGGCGGGCAACGGTGTCGTGGATGCGCGACGAGGCAGCAGCGGTGCCGCCTTCAACTGCAAGAAACGCTTTGGTGATGGCGACGGTGATTTTGTCATCGGTATAAGGAACGACAGTGCCGTTACGCTTGATCACGCGCAGTTGGCCAGGTGCGGTGGCGGACAGATCCAGATTCGAATCAGCGGCCTGGGGCACGGAGCCTTGCGGGTTCTCGCGAGTTGTGTCGGTTTGCATGGGGGGTTGTCTCCACATTCTATATTTATTTGGGCACCATCAAGGTGCCCACCGTTCCGTCCTGAAGCACTTACAGCAGGCCAGGGCCTGGCATAACAACTTCGGGACAGGAGGAAGGGAGCTCATCGCGCCGCTTCCATGCCGAAGTCTTTGGCTTGGGGCCGGGAGCCCTTCGCCGTATTCCTGCTGGGTGACAGTGGCCTGGTTCAAGCCCTGCAACACCCGTACCGTCTTCAGCCAAGCGGGCTTGAAAACGGCTGCCATCCGCGTGCGCGGTTTGGGCTTTGAAAAAATGCTTTGGTTCAACCAAACGTGAGCAAGAAAGCGCTTGAGTTTCTGGTCTGACTTGTGTTTGGTTTTTTCGCTTAAAACCCTACATGTAGGGTTTTTTTAGCGCCGAGGTACAAGATAATGCGTTTTTGGGGGGTTAGCAACGCACTACCTGTGGATAACGCTGTGAGTAAAATGTGTATGAATCGTGGAACACCCGTGTAGGCCGCATTACTACTGGATCACACCGTTTGTCACCGAATATTCCGAGGTGCAAACCGTTGGTTGGAATTTTGAGGGCGCGAACCCTATCACAAAAAAACGCCATCACCGAATGGAATTCCTGGCTTGTATTTAAGGGTTGGGGCATGGCTACAATCGGGCTTTGTTATGCCCTTAAAACATGACAAACAGGGTATGGGCGGTGGAGGCCGCGTGAGCCAAAGAATTTCTAATAATAATGAGGTGGCGCGTGGAGCAAGATGCCTGGCAGATACTGATCATCGAGGACGACGAGCGACTCGCCGAGTTGACCCGTGAGTACCTGGAAAGCAACGGCCTGCGCGTGTCGGTGGAAAGCGATGGCGCCCAGGCTGCGGCGCGCATCATCGCCGAGCAGCCGGACCTGGTGATCCTCGACCTGATGCTGCCCGGCGAAGATGGCCTGAGCATCTGTCGCAAAGTTCGCGAGCGCTATGAGGGCGTGATCCTGATGCTTACCGCGCGTACCGACGACATGGACCAGGTGCAGGGCCTGGACATGGGCGCTGACGACTATGTGTGCAAGCCCGTGCGCCCGCGCCTGTTGCTGGCGCGTATCCAGGCGCTATTGCGGCGCAGCGAGCCGGCGTTACCGGCGGCGGGGGAAAACCAGCGCCGCCTGCAGTTCGGCCCGCTGGTGGTGGACAACGCGCTGCGCGAAGCCTGGCTGCACGATGGCGGGATCGAACTGACCAGCGCCGAATTCGACCTGCTGTGGCTATTGGTCGCAAATGCCGGGCGCATCCTGTCCCGGGAAGAAATCTTCATTGCCCTGCGCGGCATTGGCTACGACGGCCAGGACCGCTCCATTGATGTGCGCATCTCGCGCATTCGGCCGAAAATCGGCGACGACCCGATCCACCCGCGCCTGATCAAGACCATCCGCAGCAAAGGCTACCTATTCGTCCCCGAAGCCGCTGCCGACATGCCGCTGTGAATTCGATCTTCCTGCGCATCTACGGCGGCATGTGCGCGGCGCTGATCCTGGTGGCGTTGCTCGGCGCCCTGGCGTTGCATCTGCTCAACGATGTGCGCAGCGGCCAATACCGCGAAAGCCTGGCCCACGGCACCTTTGCCTTGATGGGCGATAACCTGCAAGCCATGAACGCCATCGAACGGCTGCGTGCCTTGGCGGTATGGGAGCGTTTGCTGGGCATTCCGCTGGAGCTGCGCACGTTTACAGAGGCGCAACTGGACCTGGGCCAGCGCAACCGCTTGCAACGCGGCCAGGTGCTGGTGGAACAGACCGGCCCTCATGCGGCGCGGGTACTGCGATTGGTCAGCGAGCAGGAACAGCTGGTGCTCACCGGTGAAGTGCAGCAGATCAGCGAGCAATTGGCCCGTGCAACTATCTACCTGCTGGCCGACGAACTGGTGCGTTTTCCGGTGGCTGAGCAGCCACAACGCCTGGCCGACATCAAGCAGGCCAAGGGCTTTGGTTTTGAGATGCACTTGATGGCCCTCGACCAGGCCGATATGGACGACGACCAGCGCCGTCGCGTGGCGGAAGGCGATACGGTGATGGCTCTGGGCAAGGGTGGCGATTCGATCCGCGTATTTGCCGGCATGGTCGGTACGCCGTGGGTGCTGGAAATCGGCCCGCTCTATCAAATGAACCCCTATCCGGCACAGTGGCTGATTCTGATCACCTTGATCGGCCTGACCCTGATCGGCTTGATCGTTTATCTGCTGGTGCGCCAGCTGGAGCGCCGGCTCAAAGGCCTGGAGGCGGCAGCAACGCGGATCGCCAAGGGCAACCTGGAGGTGCGCGTGCCGGCCCGGGGCGCCGATTCGGTAGGGCGCCTGGCGGCAGCGTTCAATGGCATGGCCGAGCACTTGCAGCAATTGCTGGCGATTCAGCGCGAACTGGTGCGTGCGGTGTCCCATGAGCTGCGCACGCCGGTAGCGCGCCTGCGTTTTGGCCTGGAGATGATTGGTGACGCCGCCACTCCCGAGGCGCGGCGTAAATACCTGGAAGGCATGGACGGCGATATCCAGGACCTCGATGGCCTGGTGGATGAAATGCTCACCTATGCGCGCCTGGAGCAGGGCGCGCCGGAGTTGAATTTCCAGCGAGTGGACCTCGATGCACTGCTTGACCAAGTCATTGGCGAATTGTCGCCACTGCGCCCGCAGGTCACCGTGACTCGCGGTGTCTGCCTGTCATCGGCCCACTGGGAGGACGCCTGGGTCGACGCTGAGCCGCGTTACCTGCACCGCGCCCTGCAAAACCTTGTCAGTAACGCCATGCGCCACGCCAAGGGCCAGGTGCTGATCAGTTATCAGGTCGGCCAGCTGCGCTGCCGTATTGATGTGGAAGACGATGGCCCCGGCGTGCCGGAGAGTGCCTGGGAGCGAATTTTCACGCCGTTCCTGCGCCTGGACGACAGCCGTACCCGCGCCTCGGGGGGCCATGGCCTTGGCCTGTCGATTGTGCGGCGGATCATCTATTGGCACGGCGGGCGGGCGTTGATCAGCAAGAGCAACAACCTGGGCGGGGCATGCTTCAGCCTGAGTTGGCCAAGGGATCAAGACAAACCCTGACACCGCTATCGGGACCAAGTCTACCTAGCGCCGATGGCCACCAGGCTCAACAACTGCTCCCCTTCCACCCCAAACTGCCCCTCCAACTCTTTGCCATCACCCCATTCTTCAGAAAGATCCGTGAGCAACCGCAGCCGCACATGGCCCGCCTGTGACCACTCCAACAGCTCGGCATGTTCAAAGTAAAAGCGCTTTTGCACGATGGGGTAGAGCGCCTTGAACAGACTCTCCTTGATCGAAAACGTCAGCGTCACCAGCAACCCATGCAGCTCACGCGGTATGGTCGCCATACGCTGCAGCTCGTTGGCTGTCAGAATTTCCCCGGCCAGGCGCTCCGCCCGCTCCAGAGTCAGCACATTCTCCAGGTCCATGCCCAGCCCGCGCCATTGCGCCTTATGCCCGACAATCGCTGCGGCGTGCCCGGTGCTGTGGGTGATGGAACCACTGATATGCCCTGGCCAGACAGGCGCGCGGTCTTCACCGATGGCTGGAATGCAGTTGAGGTTATCCAGGCGTTGCAGTGCTTCGCGGGCGCACAGGCGCCCTGCGAGAAACTCCGCCTGACGCTTGGCAACCGAGCGCTGAATGCTCGCCGGCGGCGGCACAGCGCTGCGTTGGAAATCGCCCGCGTCCAATAAGGCCGGATCGAATCGGGTGCTCAAAAACACCGTGCCAGGTAAGGCGACAGGTAGCGGCCAACGGGCATCGAGCGGGGTGCAGCAAGAGGGTAGGGGCGTCATGCGCGGTATTTTGCCGAGTTGGCGCGCCAGTGGATAGTCCGGCGCGGTTCAGGTGTAGTCAAGAGCCTGTTCAGGGGGAGTTCAGGGGCGCCTGCGTAGTCTGGACCTCACAGCCCAAACGCGTATGAGGTAATGACCATGACTGCGATCAAGAAGCTGATGTTGGCGTTAACCATGCTCGGTGCCACCGCGGGCGTGCAGGCCAGCGATGGCGCCTTTGCGGCCTTTGGCGGCGAAAAAACCAGGAAATCCGGCAACCTGATCCATCGTGTCAGCTTCGAAGACGTCGGCACCCAGGCCGCGCCGTGGGGTCAGGCCCTGGGCGTTACCGCTGCGCAACCCGACTATCGCAGCGGCTACACGCACCTGACGGGCCAGTACAATGGCATTAAACTGCGCCCGCAAGACGTGCAGGGCCGCTATGATATCCCTCTGTCGGACAGTTGAATTGCCTTGGAGAGCCTTATGAAATTGCTGGTGGTGGAAGATGAGGCGCTGCTGCGTCATCACCTGTTTACCCGCCTGACCGACAGTGGGCATGTGGTCGAAGCCGTGGCCAATGCCGAGGAAGCCCTGTACCAGACCGGCCAGTTCAACCATGACCTGGCGATCATCGACCTTGGCCTGCCCGGCATGGGCGGCCTGGACCTGATCCGCCAATTGCGTACCCAGGCCAAGACTTTCCCGATCCTGATCCTGACCGCTCGCGGCAACTGGCAGGACAAGGTCGAAGGCCTGGCGGCCGGTGCCGACGACTACGTGGTCAAACCCTTCCAGTTCGAAGAGCTGGAGGCGCGCATGAATGCCTTGCTGCGCCGCTCCAGCGGCTTTACCCAGTCCACTATCATCGCCGGGCCGTTGCTGCTGGACCTCAACCGCAAGCAGGCCTCCCTGGATGAACAGCCGCTGGCGTTGACCGCCTACGAATATCGGATCCTTGAGTACTTGATGCGTCATCATCAACAGGTGGTGGCCAAGGATCGCTTGATGGAGCAGCTCTACCCTGATGATGACGAGCGCGATCCGAACGTGATCGAAGTGCTGGTCGGTCGCCTGCGCCGCAAGCTGGAAGGCCCCGCCGGGTTCAAGCCGATCGATACCGTGCGCGGCTTGGGTTACCTGTTCAATGAGCGCTGCCGTTGATTCGCTCGCTACGTGTGCGCCTGATGCTGGCGGCCGCCACCCTGGCCGTGCTGTTTATGCTCGGCCTGTTGCCGGCCATGCAAGGCGCCTTCAGCCTGGCCCTGCAGGATTCCATCGAGCAGCGTCTGGCGTCGGATGTGACCACCCTGATTTCTGCGGCGCGGGTGGAAAATAACCGCCTGCTGATGCCGGCGCAGTTGCCTGACGAACGTTTCAACCTTACCGACAGCCGCCTGCTCGGCTATATCTACGACCGCGAAGGCCATCTGGTGTGGCGTTCGCGGGCGACCCAGGAAGAAAACATCAACTACAAACCGCGTTACGACGGGCGCGGTAATGAGTTTGCGCGCATCCGCGAGGCCAATGGCCAGGAATTCTTCGTGTATGACGTCGAGGTCCGGTTGCTGGGGGGCAAGAGCGCCGCCTTCAGTATCGTCGCCCTGCAACCGGTGCGTGAGTACCAGTTGACCCTCGAAGGCTTGCGCGAGAACCTTTACCTTGGATTCGGCGCGGCCCTGCTGGTGCTGTTGACGCTGCTGTGGCTGGGCCTGACCTGGGGCCTGCAAGCCTTGCGGCGCCTGAGTCAGGAACTTGACCAGATCGAAGGCGGTACCCGCGAAAGCCTCAGTGAAGAACACCCCCGCGAACTGTTGCGCCTGACCGGCTCGCTCAACCGTTTGCTGCACAGCGAGCGGGAACAGCGTACGCGCTACCGTGACTCCCTTGATGACTTGGCCCACAGTTTGAAAACCCCGCTGGCGGTCTTGCAGGGGGTGAGCGAAGACATGGCCCAGCGTCCCGAAGAGCGCAGCCAGGCGTGGGTATTGCAATCGCAGATTGAGCGCATGAGCCAGCAGATCGGCTACCAATTGCAGCGTGCGAGTCTGCGTAAAAGCGGGCTGGTGCGTCACCAGGTACGTCTGGAGCCCGTGCTGCAAAGCCTGTGCGATACGTTGGAGAAGGTTTACCGCGACAAGCGTGTCACCGTCACCTTTGATCTGCCACCTGAGTGCGACGTGCCCATCGAGAAAGGCGCGCTGCTCGAAATGCTCGGCAACCTGCTGGAAAACGCCTATCGCCTGTGCCTCAAGCAAGTGCGAATCAGCTTGGTGGAAAACCTGGACGGCCTTGAGCTGTGTATCGAAGATGATGGCCCAGGCGTGCCACCGGACCAGCGCGCCCGGATCCTGCAAAGGGGCGAACGTCTGGACCGCCAGCACCCGGGGCAGGGCATCGGGTTGGCGGTGGTCAAGGACATCATCGAAAGCTATCACGCGCGTTTGACGTTGGGGGATTCAGCGTTAGGGGGGGCTGCGTTCAGGATTCATTTTCCGGCCTTGTGATCTGCACTGGCCTCTGAATGTATTCACACATCAGATTTTGTAAACCCGATCAACTGTGGGAGCTGGCTTGCCTGCGAAGAGGCCCTCCCAGGCGCTATACCTTTAACTCTCCTGCGCCCTGTAGGCCCCCGGCGTCAACCCCGTCCATTTCTTGAACGCCCGATGAAACGCCGACGGTTCGGAGAACCCCAACTGTTCGGCAATTTCCTGCAAAGACAAATCCGCCCGTCCCAGGTGGTAAATGGCGATATCCCGGCGTAACTCATCCTTCAACGCCTGAAAGCTCGTGCCTTCTTCGCGCAGATGCCGGCGCAGGGTTTGCGGGCTGATGTGCAAATGCTGGGCGACGGCTTCCAGGTCCGGCCAGGGCGTGCGGTCGCGGCTGAGCAAGCGGCGCAACTGGCTGCTCAGGCTGTCGCCTTCATCCGGCCGCGACAGCAAGTCGGCAGGGGAGCGCTGCAAAAAATGCTTGAGAGTGCGTTCATCCTGCAACAACGGCAGGCTCAGGTAGCGGCTGGGAAACACCAGGCTGCTGGTCGGCGCACCGAACACCAAGGGGCAGGGGAACAGCAGGTCGTACTCGCCAGCATGGTCCGGCATCGGGTAACTGAAGGTGGCCTGTTGCAGCCGGATTCGCTGGCCGATCAGCCAACTGCCCAGGCGATGCCAGATCACCAGCAGGCATTCACTGAGGAAGTGATCCGGGTCCCATAGCTGCGAGTCATCCAGGCTCAGCCGCGCCATATCGCCTTCTTTCGTCAGCTGCCAGCGCGGGCCCTGTGGGAATAGGCTATAAAACAATAAGCCGCGTTCCAGAGCCTTTTCCAGCGTGCGGCAGTGGATCAGGGCGTGGCACATCATGGCGAAGGTGCCACGCTTGCTCGGGCCTTCGGCGAACCCCAGGTATTCGTCATCCAGCCCCAGCCAGAGCATTTGCAGCAACCGCGTAAATTGCTCCGGAGCGATACGGGCGCGGGGCTCGGTCAGCAGTTCGGGGCTGATGCCCACCTGCTGCAACAGCCCTGAGTAGTCGTAACCCACACGACGCGCACCGCCGAGGGCGGCTCGGGCGTAGTGACTGGCGATGGTACGTTCACGCATGAAAGGGCCTCATCCATGGAGTGGCGGATGGTAGTCAGACCCCGGCGCGACGGCAAGGCGGATATCCGCCAAATTGTAGGACGAGACGGGGCGGGCGGGCGGAAATCCGCCACCTTGTTCCACGGCTCAAGCGCGTCAATAAACGCCAAGCCCCGATGTTGAAGGGCCTTCAGGGTGTTTAAGCAAAGTGGCACGCTGTTTGCGATAGGGATTGCAGCGCAGGCTCTCTCCTACAGGCTTCGCAAACAACAAATCCCTCCAGTGCAGGAGGGTTCGCAATTCAAGTGTCGTGGGCAATGGCGGATATTTGCCACACGGGACGATTGAGGAACTTTGCAATGACGACTCGTCAGCCAATCTACAAATCCCTGTATTTCCAGGTGATCGTTGCAATCGTTATCGGTATTTTGCTCGGCCACTTCTACCCGCAGACCGGCGTGGCCCTCAAACCACTGGGTGACGGCTTTATCAAGCTGATCAAAATGGTCATCGCCCCCATCATCTTCTGCACCGTTGTCAGCGGTATCGCTGGCATGCAAAGCATGAAATCGGTCGGCAAAACCGGTGGCTACGCACTGCTGTACTTCGAAATCGTGTCCACCATCGCCTTGCTGATCGGCCTGGTCGTGGTCAACGTTGTGCAGCCGGGCGCCGGCATGCACATCGACGTCGCCACCCTGGACGCTTCCAAAGTGGCGGCCTACGTCACCGCCGGTAAAGACCAGAGCATTGTCGGCTTTATCCTCAACGTCATCCCGAACACCATCGTCGGCGCCTTTGCCAACGGCGACATCCTGCAAGTGCTGATGTTCTCGGTGATCTTCGGTTTCGCCCTGCACCGCCTGGGTGCCTACGGCAAGCCGGTGCTGGACTTCATCGATCGCTTCGCCCACGTGATGTTCAACATCATCAACATGATCATGAAGCTCGCGCCAATCGGTGCCCTGGGCGCCATGGCGTTCACCATCGGTGCCTACGGTGTGGGTTCGCTGGTGCAACTGGGCCAGCTGATGATCTGCTTCTACATCACCTGCATCCTGTTCGTCGTGCTGGTGCTGGGCGCAATCTGCCGCGCTCACGGTTTCAGCGTGTTGAAGCTGATTCGCTACATCCGTGAAGAACTGCTGATCGTACTGGGTACTTCGTCTTCCGAATCCGCACTGCCGCGTATGCTGATCAAGATGGAGCGCCTGGGTGCGAAGAAGTCCGTCGTCGGCCTGGTGATCCCAACCGGTTACTCCTTCAACCTCGACGGTACGTCGATCTACCTGACCATGGCTGCCGTGTTCATCGCTCAGGCGACCGACACCCACATGGACATCACCCACCAGATCACCCTGCTGCTGGTGCTGCTGCTGTCCTCCAAAGGCGCTGCAGGTGTGACTGGCTCGGGCTTTATTGTCCTGGCTGCCACCCTGTCGGCTGTCGGCCACCTGCCGGTTGCCGGCCTGGCGCTGATCCTGGGTATCGACCGCTTCATGTCCGAAGCCCGTGCCCTGACCAACCTGGTGGGTAACGCCGTAGCCACCATCGTTGTGGCCAAGTGGGTCAAGGAGCTGGACACCGACAAGCTGCAAAGCGAGCTGGCATCCGGTGGTACCGGTATCTCCGAAACTCGCGAGCTCGATGACCTGGGTGTGGCCGAAGGCCCTGCTCCTGTGGTCAAGTAAGCCGCTGATGGCGTGATCTGACGCTTAGGCAATTGGCAAACGCCCCGACTGGTTCGGGGCGTTTGCGTTTGTGCGCGGCCACTTTTTGATTATTTTGCTTTACAGTAAACAACGATTTTTCAACGCTGGCAGGAAGGTTTGATGGACAGTGTGGATTTGAATGTCCTGCGTAGCGTCCTGGAATGGCGCCGCGCCGGGCAGCGCGTGGTGCTGTACAGCGTGGTACAGACCTGGGGCAGCGCGCCGCGCCCTCCGGGGGCGATGCTGGCCTTGCGTGGCGACGGTGTGGTCATTGGTTCTGTGTCCGGAGGCTGCATCGAAGATGACTTGATCGCACGCCTGCAGGACGGGCGGCTGGCGGACGACGGACCACCAGTGCAGCTGGTGACCTACGGCGTCACCCGCGACGAAGCGGCACGTTTTGGCTTGCCGTGTGGCGGCACGCTGCGCCTGACCGAAGAGCGGGTGGATGATTGGGCCTGGGTCGAGCAACTGTTGGCGCGCTGTGAAGACCACCAGGTCGTCGCACGTGAATTGAACCTGGCCACGGGCGCGGTAACCCTGAGCGCTGCGAGCAAGACTGATGTGGTGAGCTTCGACGGCGAACGCCTGCGCGCCATTTACGGCCCGCGCTGGCGGCTGCTACTGATCGGCGCCGGGCAACTGTCGCGCTACGTCGCCGAAATGGCGCGCTTGCTGGATTTCGAAGTGCTGATCTGCGACCCCCGCGAAGAGTTCGTCTACGGCTGGGAAGAGCAACATGGCCGCTTTGTACCTGGTATGCCCGACGAGGCGGTGTTGAACATCCACACCGATGAGCGCACGGCCATCGTTTGCCTGACCCATGATCCGCGTTTGGATGATATGGCGCTGCTGACGGCGCTGAACTCCGCTGCGTTCTACATCGGCGCCCTGGGTTCGCGGGTCAATACCCAGAAGCGCCGGGAGAACCTGGCGGCGCTGGGCTTGTCGGCGGATGCGATTGCGCGCTTGCACGGGCCGATTGGTTTGCATATCGGCAGCCATACACCGGCGGAGATTGCCCTGTCGTTGATGGCGGAAATTGTCGCGATCAAGAACGGCGTGGCACCGATGCAGAAAAAGCCCCTGGCGGTAGCGGCGCAGTGACCGTTACAGCGATTGTGCTGGCAGCGGGGCAGGGCAGTCGCTTTCGCGCCGAAGCCGGGGCGGATCAAGACAAGTTACTGGCTGCTTGCGTGGGGCTGGATGGCGTTATCCGGCCGGTCATCGAGCAGGTGCTGCGCAACTTGCCTGAGCGTGTTGTAACGCGCTGGCTGGTGACGTCGCCGGGGCGCGGGGAGGTTATCCGCCTGGCAGAGGCTTATGGCTGTCAGGTTGTACTGCTGGACTCGAGCGGGATGGGCGACAGCATTGCGGCCGCGGTCAAGGCCAGCGGTGCAGCGGATGGGTGGCTGGTGGTGTTGGGGGATATGCCGTTTATCCAGTCATCGAGTATCGAGCGGGTTATTGCCAGCGTGGAGGGCATCACTGTGCCGGTATCTGCCGGGCAGTATGGGCACCCGGTGGCTTTCGATCACACGTTTGGGCCGGCGCTGATGGCTCTGAGTGGGGATCGTGGGGCCAAGCCGTTGTTTGCACAAACACAGGTGCGAGAGGTGCAGGTAGATGATCCTGGTGTGCTTTGGGATGTCGATGTGCCGCAACGGTTGAGTTTTACTGCAGGTTAAGTGTGGGAGCTGGCATTCCAAGTAGCCATAAAAAAGCCCCGCCTGATTGCTCAGGCGGGGCTTTTTAGTGGCGGATGGAATCAGACGAGGGGTTTAGGCTCTTCTTCCACGGCCTTGTGCTCTACCGCCTGGGCAGCCGCTGCGGCAGCTGCTTCGGCTTCCTTGCGACGACGACGCACTTCACGCGGGTCGTTCGGCGCACGGCCATTTTCGGTAAGGGCGCTGGCAGGTGCAGCTTCAACCACTGGGGCTTCAACTTCAACCACGGGTGCGGGCTCCACAACCGGCGTCGGCTCAACCACTGGGGCTGGCTCGGCGACGACTTCAGCAACCGGCGTCGGCGCTTCTTCTACCGCAGGGGCAGGCGTTGGCGCTTCAACCGGGGCAGCTGGCTCAGCGGTCCACTGGAAGGCGGTCTGTTCTTCGCGAACTTCACGCACAACCGGGGCGGCTTCTTCGGCAACCGGTGTTTCTACAGCCACTTCAACCACTGGCGCAGGCTCGATAACCGGTGCGGGCTCAACAGCAACCACTTCGGTTTCTGGCTGTGCGTCGCGAACCGGAGCAACTTCCACTTGCGCAACCACTGGGGCTTCGATAGGGGTCGTGGCTTCAACAACTGGCGCTTCCACAACCGGCGCTTCAACCACTGGGGTCTGGACAACGGGTGTTTCTACGGCAGCAGTTTCTTCGACAGCGGCGGTAGCACGCTCGGCTTGCTCGTGAGCCTGGGCTTGCGCAGGTGCGCTGATGACCGAGCTGGCGACGGCAGCGGTAACGGCCAAGCCGGCAGCCAGTTCGGCGCCCGTTGGTTCGTTGCTGGCCGCTTCTGCGTTTTCGCCGGCTTCTTCCGCGCCTTCGATCACGTTGCCGTTGGCGTCACGCTGACGCTCACGACGGTTGCTGCGACGACGCTGGCCACGGGAGCGGCGGCGTGGACGATCGCCTTCGGCGTTGTCCTGGCCGTCTTCCTGCAGTTGCTCTTCGCCGGTCAGTACTTCTTCTTCGCTGGCGGCAGCGGCTTGCTCGGCGCGTGGTTGACGCTCTTCACGCGGCGGGCGCGGCTGGCGCTCTTCACGTGGGGCACGCTCTTCACGCGGCTGGCGCGCCGGGCGTTCTTCGGTGGTTGCGGCAGTGGCAGCAGCGACGGCAGGTGCCGCATCCAGCGGCTCGCGCAGTTCACGCACACGCTCTTCACGCTCGCCACGCGGCTTGCGATCTTCGCGCGGAGCACGCGGGGTACGTGGTGCGCGCTCTTCACGCGGTGCACGTTCTTCACGGGCTACGGCCGGGGCTTCTTCACGGGCTTCGCGAGGAGCGCGCTCTTCACGGGGGGCGCGTTCTTCACGCGGTGCACGTTCTTCGCGTGGCTTGCGTTCTTCGTCACGGCGGCCGTTGCGGTTGCGGCTCTGCTGGCGGCCGTTGCGACGCTCTTCGTTGCGCGCCGGGCGCTCGGTGGCAGGCTTTTCAACCACAACCGGGGCGGCAGGCTCTTCCTTGGTGGCGAACAGGCTGACCAGCGACTTCACCAGGCCCTTGAACAGGCTTGGCTCAGGCAGGGCGGCCGGTGCGGCAACCGGTGCGGCGGCTTCGGTCGGGACCGGTGCGTTGGCACGTGCCGGTGCAGTCTTGACGGCGGCTTCCTGGCGAACCAGGGTGCGGGTCGCGGCCGCTGGCTGAACTTCTTCCACTTCGGCCGCGGCAGCAGCGATTTCATAGCTGGACTGCCCGCTATGGGCTTCCGGGCTGTCATCACGCAGGCGCTGTACTTCGAAGTGCGGCGTCTCGAGGTGATCGTTCGGCAGGATGACGATACGAGCACGGGTGCGCAGTTCGATCTTGGTGATCGAGTTGCGTTTTTCGTTGAGCAGGAAGGCGGCAACCGGAATCGGCACTTGTGCGCGAACTTCGGCGGTGCGGTCTTTCAGGGCTTCTTCTTCGATCAGGCGCAGGATTGCCAGGGACAGCGATTCAACGTCACGGATGATGCCGGTGCCGTTGCAACGCGGGCACACGATACCGCTGCTCTCACCCAGGGACGGGCGCAGGCGCTGACGGGACATTTCCAGCAGGCCGAAGCGCGAGATACGGCCCACTTGTACGCGGGCACGGTCGGCTTCCAGGCACTCGCGGACTTTCTCTTCCACGGCGCGCTGGTTCTTGGCAGGGGTCATGTCGATGAAGTCGATCACGATCAGGCCGCCGATGTCACGCAGGCGCAGCTGGCGGGCGATTTCTTCAGCCGCTTCCAGGTTGGTCTGCAGGGCGGTTTCTTCGATGTCGCTGCCTTTGGTGGCGCGCGCCGAGTTGATGTCGATGGACACCAGGGCTTCGGTCGGGTCGATGACGATGGAGCCGCCGGAAGGCAGTTCGACCACGCGCTGGAAGGCGGTCTCGATCTGGCTTTCGATCTGGAAACGGTTGAACAGCGGAACGCTGTCTTCGTACAGCTTGATCTTGCTGGCGTACTGCGGCATCACCTGGCGGATGAAGGTCAGGGCTTCGTCCTGGGCTTCAACGCTGTCGATCAGCACTTCGCCGATGTCCTGGCGCAGGTAGTCGCGGATGGCGCGGATGATCACGTTGCTTTCCTGGTAGATCAGGAATGGCGCGGAACGATCCAGGGACGCTTCCTTGATAGCGGTCCACAGTTGCAGCAGGTAGTCGAGGTCCCACTGCATTTCTTCGCTGCTGCGGCCCAGGCCTGCAGTGCGAACGATCAGGCCCATGTCGGCCGGTGCGATCAGGCCGTTCAGCGCTTCGCGCAGTTCGTTGCGCTCTTCGCCTTCGATGCGACGGGAAATACCGCCGGCACGCGGGTTGTTCGGCATCAGGACCAGGTAACGGCCAGCGAGGCTGATAAAGGTGGTCAGGGCGGCGCCCTTGTTGCCACGTTCTTCTTTCTCGACCTGGACGATGACTTCCTGGCCTTCGCTCAGGACGTCCTTGATGTTCACGCGGCCTTCGGGGGCTTTCTTGAAGTATTCGCGGGAGATTTCTTTGAGGGGCAGGAAGCCGTGGCGCTCGGAGCCGAAATCGACAAAGGCAGCCTCAAGGCTTGGTTCGATGCGAGTAATACGGCCTTTATAGATGTTGGCCTTCTTTTGCTCGCGTGCACCGGATTCGATGTCCAGGTCGTAGAGGCGTTGGCCATCTACCAGTGCAACACGCAACTCTTCGGGTTGAGTCGCGTTAATCAGCATTCTTTTCATGTTGTACCGTCGGTTTCCGGGCTGCCGGAAACGGCGTTCGGCACACACGACTTCTCACGGTCGGTGTCAGGTGCGTCAAGAGTGGTTGGCCACTCCAGTGTCCAGCAAAACCTGCCAATTGGGCCGGTATCGCGACGGACGCGTCCTGCTCGTTAGCGGTGGTGACAAAGGCACCACTTCAACAAAAGCTAAGGTCAGGAGGAGGAATCAACCGGCGACTGTGGACGAGATGAAGCGTCTGAAACAAGCCTAGTGCTACACAGTCCGACGGTTGTGCATCTCCACCCTACACGTATCCCTGATAATTCGGGTGCTGCCGCGCGCAGAATCCGCAGCGGGTTGGCATTTACCGTGGGCTCCAATGGGGAGTCCACGCTCATGGCTAAACAAGACTAGGTGTGGGCGACTGCGCTCTCACTCAGCTCTTAACAGGCGTTGTTTCCGAAGCATCTGCCATGGTCTGGCTCAAGACTGACTGCACTTTGTGAACTGGCCGTAAATATCGGCGCAAAACGCGAGTATTCACTCTGCTTTTTGCACTCGCTTCAGGCCTCATGTCACCTGCGCTTGTTACAATCCCGAGCCTTCCAAGGTGGCCGAAGCCCCGTAGGACGGCCTCGCGTCCTGATGAATTGCGATGGTCAGGGCCGGCAATTTGCCGCATGTCCTCTGCCCAGGCCGCTTTTGGCGGCGTTCGCGACTATAGCAGCAATGATTAAGTGCTTCAATTCCATAAAAAATTGTTATCATCGCGGCCATGACGACTACCACCCCCCCGACCCCCAGCGTCCAGCTGCTTGAGGTCTCGCCGGAATATGCCGGCCAACGCATCGACAATTTTCTCCTGGCCCGGCTCAAAGGCGTGCCCAAGACCTTGATTTACCGCATTTTGCGTAAAGGCGAAGTGCGCGTGAACAAGGGGCGGATCAAGCCTGAGTACAAGTTGCAGGCGGGCGATATCGTCCGTGTGCCGCCCGTGCGCGTGCCTGAGCGCGACGAGCCTGTGCCCCTGGCCCAGGGGCTGTTGCAGCGCCTGGAAGCCTCGATTGTCTTCGAAGACAACAAACTGATCGTGATCAACAAGCCGTGCGGCATCGCAGTTCACGGCGGCAGTGGCCTGAACTTCGGCGTGATCGAAGCCTTTCGCCAGTTGCGCCCGGATGCCAAGGAGCTGGAGCTGGTCCATCGCCTGGACCGTGACACCTCCGGCCTGTTGATGATCGCCAAGAAGCGCAGCATGTTGCGCCACCTGCACACCGCCCTGCGTGGCGACGGTGTGGACAAGCGCTACATGGCGCTGGTGCGTGGCAATTGGGCCAGCTCGATCAAGAGCGTTCGTGCACCGCTGCAAAAGAGCAACCTGCGTTCCGGTGAGCGTATGGTCGAGGTGGACGAGGAGGGCAAAGAAGCCCTGACCCTGTTCAAGGTACTGCGCCGCTTCGGCGACTTCGCCACCATGGTCGAAGCCAAACCCGTCACTGGTCGTACTCACCAGATACGCGTGCACACCCTGCACGCGGGGCACTGCATTGCCGGTGACACCAAGTACGGTGATGAGGGTTTCTCCAAGGAGATCCGCGATCTGGGCGGTAAGCGTCTGTTCCTGCACGCCTACATGCTCACTGTGCCGCTGCCCGATGGTGGCGAGCTGAAATTGCAGGCGCCGGTCGACGAGATGTGGGCCAAGACCGTGGAGCGTTTGAGTGTCGCACCTTGACTACAAACTGCTGATCTTCGATTGGGATGGGACGCTGTGCGATTCCATTGGTCGGATTGTCGAGTCGATGCATATGGCTTCGACTCGCTCGGGTTTTGAGTTGTGCAGCGACATCGCGGTCAAGGGCATCATTGGCCTGGGCTTGCCTGAAGCAATCCGCACGCTTTACCCGCAAATTGCCGACGACGAGCTGATAGCGTTCCGCGAGCACTATGCCGATCACTACATTGCGCTGGAGGCCGAGCCTTCGCCGCTGTTCGACGGTGTGGTGCAGTCGCTGGAGGCTTTGCGTGCCGAGGGCTTTCAGCTGGCGGTCGCCACCGGAAAAGCCCGTCGCGGGCTGGATCGGGTGCTCAAGGCGCATGGCTGGGAAGACTATTTCGACATTACCCGTGCGGCTGATGAAACCGCCAGCAAGCCCCATCCTCTGATGCTGGAGCAGATCCTGGATCATTGCGGTGTATCGCCGCGCCAGGCATTGATGGTGGGTGATGCGTCTTTCGACCTGATGATGGCGCGCAATGCTGGCATGGACAGCGTGGCGGTCAGCTATGGCGCCCAGGCTGCCGAGGCGTTGCAGCAATACGAGCCGAGGCTCACGATTGATCATTTTTCTGAATTGCAGGCCTGGCTCAGCCGGGCCCGATAAGTCTTTGCTGGGGTTGATGGCATGAGTGACGAGTGGAAAGCGCCCGAAAAGGCCGAAAGCAGTGATGATAAAAGCTGGAAGCTGCTGGAGAAGACCCTCCTGGCCAGTGTCCAGGAACAGCGTCGTTCGCGGCGCTGGGGGATTTTTTTCAAGCTGCTGACCTTTGTTTACCTGCTTGGGATACTGGCGCTGTTCAGTCCGCTGATGGATATGGAAAAAAGCGCTACCCGCGGTAGTCACTACACCGCCCTGATTGAGGTGCGCGGTGTGATTGCCGACAAGGAGCCCGCGAGTGCCGACAATATCGTCACCAGCCTGCGCGCCGCCTTCGAAGACCCCAAGGTCAAGGGCGTGATCCTGCGTATCAACAGTCCTGGCGGCAGCCCTGTGCAGTCGGGCTATGTGTATGACGAGATTCGCCGGCTGCGCGCACTCCATCCGGATACCAAGCTCTACGCGGTAATTTCCGACCTGGGCGCCTCGGGGGCTTATTACATCGCCAGTGCCGCTGACCAGATCTATGCCGATAAGGCCAGCCTGGTGGGCTCCATTGGTGTGACGGCGGCCGGTTACGGTTTTGTCGGCACCATGGAGAAGCTGGGGGTGGAGCGTCGCACCTACACCTCGGGTGAGCACAAGGCGTTCCTGGATCCTTTCCAGCCGCAAAAGGCGGATGAAACCGCGTTTTGGCAGAGCGTGCTCGATACCACTCATCGCCAGTTCATTGCCAGCGTCAAGCAGGGCCGTGGTGACCGGTTGAAGGATAAGGATCATCCGGAGTTGTTCTCCGGGTTGGTGTGGTCGGGCGAGCAGGCATTGCCGCTGGGCTTGATTGACGGATTGGGTAGTGCCAGCTCGGTGGCGCGGGATGTGGTTGGCGAGAAGGAGTTGGTGGATTTTACGGTCGAGGAATCGCCGTTTGATCGCTTCTCCAAAAAGCTCGGCGCCAGCGTGGCTGAGAAGCTTGCGCTGTACATGGGCTTCCAAGGCCCGACGCTACGCTGATACCCCGAGCCTGCTGTAGATCAAAAGGTGGGAGGGGGGCTTTCTCCCTCCCACATTTGGCCGGTGGTGTATTTAAGGGATTTGCACGCCTTCAGCGAGCAGCATATCCACCAGCCGAATCAGCGGCAGCCCGACAAGGCTGGTCGCATCCTGCCCTTCGGTGCTTTGGAACAGGCTCACGCCCAGCCCCTCGGCCTTGAAGCTGCCCGCGCAGTCATAGGGCTGCTCGATCCGCAGGTAGCGCTCAATACGCTCTGCATCCAGCTCGCGCATGGTTACCGTGAAAGGCACGCAGTCGACCTGGCAATGCCCTGTGTTGCTGTTGAGCAGTGCCAGCCCGGTAAGAAAGCTCACACGCTTGCCACTGGCCACCAACAACTGTTCGCGGGCGTTTTCAAAGGTGTGAGGCTTGCCGATGATCCGGCCTTCCAGTGCAGCGACCTGGTCAGAGCCAATGATTAAATGGCCAGGATGGCTGGCGGCGAGGGCGCGGGCTTTTTCTTCGGCCAGGCGCTTTACCAGTTCGATGGCGGATTCGTCCGGGCGGTGGCTTTCGTCGATATCCGGCGAGCTGCAGGTGAAAGGCAGGTGCAGGCGGCTCAGTAATTCCCGGCGATAAACCGAGCTGGACGCGAGTAATAAAGGCAGCATATACGTCTCCTCAAGGCAGTCACCGATTCTAGCGACGCGACCGGCTGACGCACAGGGCTGAATTTCCTTTGACATGGCTGGGTGCATCCCTATAATGCTGCGCCTATGTTGAATGACCCGATTCCACCTCACGTTGACCCGCGCAAATTGGCTGATCGTGGCACCACCCTTCAAGGTGAAGTGCTGCTGGCCGATTTGGAGAGACTCTGCGACCCGCTTTCCGACACTGTCGGTACGGTGCAGGCTAAATTCGTTTTTGAACGAGATGAACGTAAGTCTGTGGTAATCCACAGCTTTATCGACACCGAAGTCAAAATGGTTTGCCAGCGTTGTCTTGAGCTGGTCACCCTGCCGATCCACAGCGAATGCAGTTATGCTGTGGTGAAAGAGGGTGCGAATACCCAGTCGTTGCCGAAAGGTTATGACGTGCTGGAACTGGGCGAAGATCCATTGGATCTGCATGCACTGATCGAGGAGGAGCTTTTGCTCGCCTTGCCCATTGTGCCTGCTCATCATCCGGAAGAATGCCAGCAGCCGGAGGGTCTCGATGACGAGGCCGAGCCGAGCGAGGACGAGGTAACGCGGTCCAACCCGTTCAGTGTATTGGCGCAGTTAAAGCGTGACCCAAACGTTTAGGAGTTAATCAATTATGGCTGTTCAGCAGAACAAAAAATCCCGCTCCGCCCGTGACATGCGCCGTTCGCACGACGCTCTCGAGGCTAGCACCCTGTCCGTGGAAAAGACCACTGGTGAAGTTCACCTGCGTCACCACGTATCGCCAGAAGGCGTATACCGTGGCCGTAAAGTGATCGACAAGGGCGCTGACGAGTAATCACTTGTCTGCCCAAGTCATCGCGATTGACGCAATGGGCGGGGACTTCGGTCCCCGCAGCATTGTTCAGGCCTGCATTGCCAGCCTGTCTGCTACGCCCTCGCTGCACCTGACCCTCGTCGGTCAACCTACCCTTCTTGAAGAACTGATTGCCAGCCATCCGGCGGTGGATCGCGCGCGCTTGACCATTACCCCTGCCAGCGAAACCATCGGCATGGATGAAAAGCCGGCCGCAGCCTTGCGCGGCAAGCCCGACTCTTCAATGCGTGTGGCCCTTGAGCTGCTGCGTGATGGCAAGGTGCAAGCCTGTGTCAGTGCGGGTAATACGGGGGCGTTGATGGCCTTGTCGCGGCATGTGCTCAAGACCTTGCCGGGTATCGACCGCCCGGCGATGGTGGCGGCGATCCCGACGCAGAAGGGCTATTGCCAGTTGCTGGACTTGGGCGCCAATGTCGATTGCAGTGCCGAGCACCTGTTGCAGTTCGCCGTGATGGGCTCGGTGGCCGCTGAAGCGCTGGGCGTAGCCCGGCCAAGGGTCGCCCTGCTGAATATCGGCACCGAGGACATCAAGGGCAACCAGCAGGTCAAGCTGGCCGCCACGTTGTTGCAAGGCGCGCCGGGCTTGAACTACATAGGTTTTGTCGAAGGTGACGGCTTGTACCGTGGTGAAGCCGACGTGGTGGTGTGTGACGGGTTTGTCGGCAACATCCTGCTCAAGTCGAGCGAGGGCTTGGCAACCATGATTGCCACGCGTATCGAAGCCTTGTTCAAGCAGAGCCTGGTATCGCGCATGGTCGGTGCCCTGGCGCTGCCGTTGATGCGCCGCTTGCAGGCCGACCTGGCACCGGCACGGCACAACGGAGCGAGCTTTCTCGGCTTGCAGGGCATTGTGGTCAAAAGCCACGGCTCGGCCGGCGTGCAGGGGTTTCAAAGTGCGATTGCGCGGGCGTTGATCGAGATACAGGAAAACCTGCCGCAACGCCTGCACGGCCGTCTTGAGGATCTGTTGCCTTAGGCGAATTGGCCCGGGAGTGCTTAAATGTGACCGGCCAGTTCAATTGACCATCCAATCTGTCAGTTTCGCGCGCTCTCACCGTTGGAGTGCGCATTTTTGACGACCAGATCATTAGGGGCTTGTTACATGTCTACATCCCTCGCATTCGTCTTTCCAGGGCAGGGTTCGCAGTCCCTCGGCATGTTGGCCGAGCTGGGCGCGCAATACCCGCTGGTCCTGGATACCTTCAAGGAAGCTTCCGATGCCCTGGGTTACGACCTGTGGGCGCTGACCCAGCAGGGGCCGGAAGAGCAGCTCAATCAAACCGATAAAACCCAGCCGGCCATTCTGACCGCGTCGATCGCCCTGTGGCGCTTGTGGCTGGCAGAAGGTGGGGCGCGTCCGGCATTTGTTGCCGGGCACAGCCTGGGCGAATACAGCGCCCTGGTGGCGGCGGGCAGTCTGACCCTTGGTGAAGCGGTCAAGCTGGTCGAGCGTCGTGGCCAGTTGATGCAAGAAGCCGTTCCGGCCGGGCAGGGCGGCATGGCCGCGATCCTGGGCCTGGATGATGCGGTGGTAATCGAGGCCTGCGCCGAAGCGGCGCAAGGTGAGGTGGTCAGCGCGGTGAACTTCAACTCCCCGGGGCAGGTGGTGATCGCCGGCGCCAAGGCGGCTGTTGAGCGCGCCATCGAAGGCTGCAAGGCCCGGGGTGCCAAGCGTGCACTGCCGTTGCCGGTGAGCGTGCCGTCCCACTGCGAACTGATGCGCCCGGCTGCCGAGCGCTTTGCCGAGTCTATCGCGGCCATCAACTGGCAGGCGCCGCAGATCCCGCTGGTGCAGAACGTCAGTGCGGCCGTGGCTGCCGACCTCGACACCCTCAAGCGCGACCTGCTGGAGCAACTGTACAAGCCGGTGCGCTGGGTTGAATCGGTCCAGACCCTGGCTGCCAACGGCGCCAACGAGTTGGTCGAGTGTGGCCCGGGCAAAGTCCTGGCCGGCCTGAACAAGCGCTGCGCCGACGGTGTGTCGACCGCCAACCTCAATACCCCTGAAGCCTTCGCTGCCGCTCGCGCGGCACTGGCCTGAATCCCGTACTTAGGAGAAGCCTGCATGAGTCTGCAAGGTAAAGTTGCACTGGTTACCGGCGCTAGCCGTGGCATTGGCCAGGCCATCGCCCTGGAGCTGGGCCGTCAGGGCGCCGTTGTGATCGGCACCGCCACTTCCGCCTCGGGCGCCGAGCGTATCGCCGCGACCCTGAAGGAAAACGGCGTGCAGGGTACCGGCCTTGAGCTGAATGTGACCAGCGATGAGTCCGTGGCTGCCGTATTGGCCGAGATCACTGCACAGTTCGGTGCGCCGGCGATTCTGGTGAACAACGCCGGTATCACCCGTGACAACCTGATGATGCGCATGAAAGACGACGAGTGGTACGACGTGGTCGATACCAACCTGAACAGTCTGTTCCGCCTGTCCAAGGGTGTTTTGCGCGGCATGACCAAGGCGCGTTGGGGCCGAATTATCAATATTGGCTCCGTAGTGGGTGCCATGGGCAACGCAGGCCAAGTAAACTACGCTTCCGCCAAGGCCGGTCTGGAAGGTTTCAGCCGTGCACTGGCACGTGAAGTCGGTTCGCGGTCGATTACGGTCAACTCGGTGGCCCCAGGGTTCATCGACACCGATATGACCCGCGAACTGCCGGAAGCACAGCGTGAAGCGTTGCTGACGCAGATTCCGCTGGGCCGTCTGGGCCAGGCTCAAGAGATCGCGAATGTGGTCACTTTCCTGGCATCCGACGGTGCGGCATACGTGACTGGGGCTACAATCCCGGTGAACGGCGGGATGTACATGAGTTAAATTGTGACGGATCGCTTCAAAAAAATGTCATACGAGCTGTCTAAAATCCGTTATAAAGCTGCAACTTAATTTATAGGCAGGTGGCCGACCGGGTACAGGGTGAAGCTTTCAGTTGAAAAGCTGAAATGGCTTTCTATACACTTACCCACTGGCCAGCTGCCTGAATTTGTCCATTAGGAGTTAAACAAGGTATGAGCACCATCGAAGAGCGCGTCAAGAAAATCGTTGCCGAGCAACTGGGCGTTAAGGAAGAAGAAGTGGTCAACACTGCTTCCTTCGTAGAAGACTTGGGTGCCGATTCCCTTGACACCGTTGAGCTGGTGATGGCTCTGGAAGAGGAATTCGAGACCGAAATCCCGGACGAAGAAGCTGAAAAAATCACTACTGTTCAAGCTGCCATCGACTACGTTACCAGCCACCAGGCGTAATAGTTTGTAGTCGTCGCTTGCTGTCAGGGAAAAACCGCACTGCTGTAACGGCGTGCGGTTTTTTCTTTAGGCGGTGATGAAAAGTAAGCTGCGAATCGAAGTGTCGTCATTAGAAAAAGGAGAGTGCTGTGTCGCGTAGACGCGTCGTAGTCACCGGTATGGGTATGTTGTCGCCACTGGGTACGGATGTGCCGAGCAGTTGGCAGGGCATTCTGGCTGGCCGCAGTGGTATTGGTCTGATCGAACACACGGACCTTTCTGCCTATTCCACCCGTTTTGGCGGCTCGGTAAAGGGCTTCAATGTCGAGGAATATCTCTCGATCAAAGAATCCCGCAAGCTCGACCTGTTCATTCAATACGGCTTGGCAGCCGGTTTTCAGGCGGTGCGCAACGCCGGCCTGGAAGTCACCGACGCCAACCGTGACCGCATCGGCGTGGCCATGGGTTCGGGGATTGGCGGTTTGACCAATATCGAAGAAACCAGCCGCACGCTGCACGATTCCGGCCCGCGTCGAATTTCACCGTTCTTCGTGCCCGGCTCGATCATCAATATGATTTCCGGCTTCCTGTCCATCCACCTGGGTGCACAAGGGCCTAACTACGCCATCGCAACGGCGTGCACCACGGGCACCCACTGCATCGGCATGGCGGCGCGCAACATCGCTTATGACGAAGCGGATGTGATGATCGCCGGTGGCGCTGAAATGGCCGCCTGCGGCCTGGGCATGGGTGGCTTCGGTGCATCCCGTGCGTTGTCGACCCGCAATGACGAGCCCACCCGAGCCAGCCGTCCGTGGGACAAGGGCCGTGATGGCTTCGTGCTGTCTGACGGCGCCGGTGCCCTGGTGCTGGAAGAGTTGGAGCACGCCAAGGCGCGTGGCGCCACCATCTACGCCGAGTTGATCGGCTTTGGCATGAGCGGCGATGCCTATCACATGACGTCGCCACCGTCCGACGGTGCCGGTGCTGCGCGCTGCATCACCAATGCACTGCGCGATGCGAAGGTCAACCCTGACCAGGTGCAGTACATCAACGCCCATGGTACTTCGACGCCGACCGGCGACCTGGCGGAAGCCGAAGCCATCAAGTCGGTGTTCGGTGAACATGCCTACAAGCTGGCCGTCAGCTCCACCAAGTCCATGACCGGCCACCTGTTGGGTGCGGCGGGCGCGGTCGAGGCGATCTTCAGTGTAATGGCGATCAAGGATCAGGTCGCTCCGCCGACCATCAACCTTGATGAGCCGGACGAAGGCTGCGACCTGAACTTCGTGCCCCACGAAGCGCAACCGATGCCGATCGACGTGGTGATCTCCAACTCGTTCGGGTTTGGTGGCACCAACGGCTCCCTGGTGTTCCGCCGGTTTGCCGAGTGATGCACAGCTGGGTCGACGGTCAGCCGGCGGGCAGCGTGCCCCTGAAAGATCGTGGCCTGGCGTATGGCGATGGGATATTCGAGACCATCGCCGTCAAGGCCGGGCAGCCGTTGCTGCTCGACCGTCACCTGCAACGCCTGGAAGAGGGTTGCAGGCGCTTGGCACTGGTGGCCGATCACGGGTTGATTCGCAACGAAGTGCTTGGCTTCGCCGCCGCGCTGGGTGACGGTGTCCTCAAGTTGATCCTCACCCGTGGCGACAGCCTGCGCGGTTATGGCATCAACCCTGGCGCCCCGGTGCGTCGTATCTTGCAGGGCAGTGCGCCCGCTATTTACCCGCCCGCCCATGCAATCGAAGGCATCCGCCTGTTCCCCTGTACCACGCGCTTGGCTGAGCAGCCGCTGCTGGCCGGTCTCAAGCACCTCAACCGCCTGGAGCAAGTGATCGCCCGTGCCGAATGGCAAGATACCGAACATGCCGAAGGCCTGATGCTGGATATGTCCGGGCGGGTGATCGAAGGCGTGTTCAGCAACCTGTTCCTGGTGCGCAACGGCTTGTTACTAACCGCTGATCTGACCCGTTGCGGCGTGGCCGGGGTGATGCGCGCCGAACTGCTGGCCCAGGCACATGCGCTGGGCGTCCCGGTGGTCGTGGCCGACATCAATATTGAGCAGTTGCAGCAGGCCGATGAAGTCTTTGTCTGCAACAGCGTATATGGCATTTGGCCGGTGCGTGGATGCGCTGCGATGAGCTGGCCGGTTGGGCCGCTCACCCGTAAACTGCAGGGTATTGTTCGCGCGCTATTGGATATTTGAGTTGATACGAAAACTGGTGTTACTGCTGCAGATCAGCCTGGTCTCGGCAGCGTTGCTCGTGGGCTTTTCGGCCTGGAAACTCGACTCTGCCCTCAAGCAGCCCCTGAAGCTGCCCCAGGAGCAGTTGCTCGACGTGCCGGCTGGCGCTACCCCGACGGGTACTTTCAATCGTCTGGAAGCCGACGGTGTACTCGACGATGCATTCTGGTTACGCCTGTACTGGCGCTTCAACCTTGAAGGCCAGCCACTGCACAGCGGCGAATACCGCATGACACCCGGCCTCACTGCCGAAGGCTTGATCGGCCTGTGGCAGCGCGGCGAGGTGGTGCAATACAGCCTGACCCTGGTGGAGGGCTGGAATTTCCGCCAGGTGCGCACCGCCCTGGCCAAGCATGAAAAAATCGTTCAGACCCTTCCTGGCCTGACTGACAGCGAAGTGATGGACAAGCTCGGCCATGCGGGTGAGTTTCCGGAAGGGCGTTTCTTCCCTGACACCTACCGTTTTGTACGCGGCATGACCGATGTCGAATTCCTGAAAAAAGCCTACAACCGCCTGGACGATGTGCTCGCCCAGGAGTGGAGCAAGCGTGCCGACGATGCGCCGTACACCGACCCTTATCAGGCACTGATCATGGCGTCCCTGGTGGAAAAGGAGACCGGCGTGCCGCAAGAGCGTGGGCAGATTGCCGGTGTGTTCGTGCGCCGCATGAAGATCGGCATGATGCTGCAGACTGATCCCACCGTGATTTACGGCCTGGGTGAGCGCTACAACGGCAAGTTGACCCGCGCCCACCTCAAGGAAGCCAACCCCTACAACACCTATATGATCGCCGGCCTGCCGCCCACGCCTATTGCGATGGTCGGTCGCGAGGCGATCCATGCAGCGCTGAACCCGGTGCCGGGCAGCAGCCTGTATTTTGTCGCCCGTGGCGACGGTAGCCATATTTTCTCGGATAACCTGGATGCTCATAATGCCGCCGTGCGCGAGTTCCAGCTCAAGCGGCGTGGCGATTACCGCTCCAGCCCGGCGCCGGTGGTGAAACCGCTGGAAGATGCAACCGCACCTGCCGAGGCACCGATTGAGCCCGCGCCGGACAGTACCGCGCCGCAAAGCCCGCAATGACTCTGACTAAGGACTGCCTGTGACTGGCTTGTTTATTACCCTGGAAGGCCCGGAAGGTGCCGGTAAAAGCACGAATCGCGACTACCTGGCCGAGCGCCTGCGTGCGCAGGGCGTCGAAGTGGTGCTGACCCGCGAGCCGGGCGGTACGCCGCTGGCCGAGCGTATACGCGAAGTGCTGTTGGCCCCGGGTGATGAGCCAATGAACCCGGACACCGAGCTGCTGCTGGTATTTGCCGCCCGAGCCCAACACCTGGCCGAAGTGATTCGCCCCGCGCTGGCACGCGGCGCCGTGGTGATTTGTGATCGGTTCACGGATTCCACCTACGCCTACCAGGGCGGTGGCCGAGGCTTGTCAGTAGAGCGTATCGCCACCCTTGAAACCTTCGTACAGGGCGATGTGCGTCCGGATTTGACCCTGCTGTTCGATCTGCCCGTGGAAGTGGGTATGGCCCGCGCCAGCGCTCGCGGTCGCCTGGATCGTTTCGAACTGGAAGGCCCGGTATTTTTCGACGCGGTGCGCAGCGCTTTCCTGCAGCGCGCCAAGGCTGAGCCGGCGCGTTATTACCTGCTCGATGCGGCGCAGCCGTTGAACCAGGTGCAACAGGCCATCGATGCGCTGTTGCCGACTCTGCTGGAGCGCACTCGTGGCTGAGTCCTACCCGTGGCAGGACAGCTTGTGGCAGCAACTGGCCGGTCGTGCCCAGCACGCCCATGCCTATTTGCTGCATGGCCCCGTGGGCATCGGTAAACGTCACCTCGCCGAGCGCTTGATGGCTAGCCTGTTGTGCCAGCGCCCGGTCAATCTGCAGGCGTGTGGCGAGTGCAAATCCTGCCTGCTGCTCAAGGCTGGCAGTCACCCGGACAACTATGTGCTGGAGCCAGAGGAAGCCGACAAGGCGATCAAGGTCGACCAGGTACGCGACCTCGTCAGCTTCGTAGTGCAGACCGCGCAGATGGGCGGGCGCAAAGTGGTGCTGATCGAGCCAGTCGAGGCGATGAACATCAACGCCGCCAACGCCTTGCTCAAAAGCCTTGAAGAACCGTCCGGCGACACCGTGCTGTTGCTGGTGAGCCATCAGTCCAGCCGTTTGTTGCCGACGATTCGCAGCCGCTGCGTACAGCAGGCGTGCCCGTTGCCGAGCGAGGCCATGAGCCTGCAATGGCTGGCGCAGGCGTTGCCGGAGTGCACCGAGCAGGAACGGGTCGAGTTGTTGACCCTGGCGGCCGGTTCACCCCTGGCAGCCGTGAAGCTGCAAGCCCAGGGCGTGCGTGAGCAACGAGCACTGGTTGTGGAGGGTGTGAAGAAGCTGCTCAAGCAGGAGCTGTCCGCCACGCAACTGGCCGAAAGCGCCTGGAAGGATATTCCCCTGCTGCTGTTGTTCGACTGGTTCTGCGACTGGTCCAGCCTGATCCTGCGCTACCAACTGACCCAGGATGAAAACGGCCTTGGCCTGGCGGATATGCGCAAGGTGGTGCAATACCTCGCGCAGAAAAGTGCCCAGGACAAAGTGCTGAACATCCAGGACTGGATTCTTGCTCAGCGCCAGAAGGTACTCGGCAAGGCCAACCTCAACCGCGTGCTGTTGCTTGAGGCGCTGCTGGTGCAGTGGGTTGGCCTGCTCGGGCGCCGTTAATTTCCGGGGCCGACAGGTGTATGGTTGGCCAGACCCTTTTCGTGAATTAAGCCCTGACTTCCTATGCTCGTAGATTCCCATTGCCATCTTGATCGCCTTGACCTTGCCCAGCACGGCGGCTCCCTCGACGCCGCCCTTGAAGCTGCACGCCAGCGTGGGGTAGGGCACTTTCTGTGCATCGGCGTCAGCGCTGAAAACGCCGGTGACGTCAAAGCCCTGGCTGATCGCTACGCCGATGTGGATTGCTCGGTGGGCATCCACCCGCTGGACCTCAAGCCCGGCGAAGCCCCGGCTCTGGATTGGCTATTGGGCGAACTCAACCATCCACGGGTGGTGGCCATTGGCGAAACCGGCCTGGACTACCACTACGAGCCTGAAGCCGCCGAGTTGCAGCAGGCCTCTTTCCGCCTGCACTTGCAAGCCGCCCGGCAGACCGGCAAGCCGGTGATCGTCCACACCCGGGGTGCCCGCGCCGATACCTTGACCTTGCTGCGCGAAGCCGCGCTGCCGCAGGCCGGTGTGTTGCATTGTTTTACCGAAGACTGGGACATGGCCAAGGCTGCTCTGGACCTGGGGTTCTATATTTCCCTGTCGGGTATCGTCACCTTTCGCAACGCCGACGCGCTGCGCGACGTGGCTCGCCAAGTGCCAGCCGATCGCCTGCTGGTGGAAACCGACTCGCCGTACCTGGCACCTATTCCCCATCGCGGCAGGCCAAACCTGCCTGAATATGTGCGTGACGTGGCCGATTACTTGGCGATGCTGCGCGGCGAGTCGTACGAGCGCTTCGCCGAGCAGACCACCGAAAACTTCAAACGCCTGTTTCCGTTGGCCCATGTAGCCGGATAGTACGGCTGAATCGCAGGCAAAAAAAACCCGGGTTCTGGGGGGTGAATCCGGGCTAAGACCATTAGGAGTAAAACAAGGGCACGCAGTCCGTCGGTACCCAGGTCGTCGCGTCACTTGGGGGAGATGTCGCGGCGACAGTTGAAGTATTGATCAGTATCCGATTCAGTCCAGTCAGATCTGATCGTTTTTTAAACAGATTTGGAATACGCCCGCTTAGCTTGAGTTCTCATTGAGCAGGTGGGCAGCTTCAGGTGGTGCGTCTATTTCTGACTGATATCGATAAAAACGTTGGCGTATTGAAAGTTAAGTGCATCGCGGGTTCACATAGACATTGCCCAACGACCGTTCAGTCGGGATAATCCCTCGCATCGGGTAAATCGTATCGCCACGTATCTGTGGCCCTGCGCAACCCTCCCTATTCCGACCTTTGCAGACTTCTTCCTCATGCACAAAGAACCCCGTAAGGTCCGTGAGTTTCGCCGCCGTGAGCAGGAAATTCTCGACACCGCACTCAAGTTATTCCTCGAACAGGGCGAAGACAGCGTCACGGTAGAGATGATTGCGGATGCCGTGGGTATCGGCAAGGGCACCATCTACAAGCACTTCAAATCCAAGGCCGAGATCTACTTGCGTCTGATGCTCGACTACGAGCGCGACTTGAACGAGCTGCTGCACTCGGCCGATGTCGACAAGGACAAGGAAGCGCTGTCTCGCGCTTACTTCGAGTTCCGTATGCGTGACCCGCAGCGCTACCGCCTGTTCGACCGCCTGGAAGAGAAGGTGGTCAAGGGGCACCAGGTGCCGGAAATGGTCGAGGAGCTGCACAAGATCCGCGCCTCGAACTTCGAACGCCTGACCCTGCTGATCAAGGGGCGTATCAGTGAGGGCAAGCTTGAAGACGTGCCGCCGTATTTCCACTACTGCGCCGCCTGGGCCCTGGTGCATGGCGCCGTGGCGCTGTATCACTCGCCGTTCTGGAGCAATGTGCTGGAGGACCAGGAAGGTTTCTTCCAGTTCCTGATGGACATCGGCGTGCGCATGGGCAACAAGCGCAAGCACAGCACTGAACTGCCTGGCCCTGAAAAAGGTGATGAGACCCCGGCTACGTAAGTTATTCGCCGTAGTGATGGGGCAATGATTTACTGCCAGGGGTATTAACCCAGGAATATACTCAGGCAAGGACCTTGCTAAAAGCTGATTTATGAGTCAGTTTTTAGTGCGCCCGAATTATCTTCTGCCGGAGTGATCCATGATCGTTGATCGTCAAGGCAGGCGTTTTCGCAATTTGCGGATCAGCCTGACCTCAGCCTGCAATTACGCGTGTACCTACTGCGTGCCTGACGGCAAGCGGCTGGTGGCTGCCCAGGACGAACTCTCGGCCGCGGCCATGGCCCGGGGCGTGGCTTACCTGATTGAAGCGGCGGGCATCGAACGCCTGCGCATCACTGGCGGCGAACCGCTGGTGAGCCCCAAGCTGGAAGCGTTCATGGACGCGGTAGGGCAGATGGGCCTCAGCGACATCAGCCTCACGACCAACGGCCAATTGCTGGCGCGCAAACTGCCGTTGCTGGTGGATGCCGGCATTCGGCGTATCAATGTCTCCCTCGATACCCTGGATGCCGATGCCTTTCGCAGCATCGCCCGTGGCGGCGACCTGGCCACCGTGCTCGATGGTATGGACCAGGCCAGCGCGGCCGGCATCAAGATCAAGGTCAACATGGTGCCATTGCGTGGCCAGAACCTGGATCAGGTGATGCCTCTGCTCGATTACTGCCTGGAGCGTGGCTACGAGCTGCGCTTTATCGAATTGATGCGCATGGGGCACCTGGCGAAAGACTCCAACGCGTTCCTCCAGCAATTTGTGAGCTTGCAGCAATTGCTCAGCCTGATCGGTGAGCGCCACGAATACCTGCAAGCCAACGCGCCCGTTGACGCTACCGCCGTACGCTACGAAGTACCGGGCAAAGGCTTCTTCGGCGTGATCGCCAACGAAAGTGTACCGTTCTGTCGTACGTGTTCGCGGTTGCGGTTGTCCTCCACGGGCTGGCTGCATGGTTGCTTGTCCTCAAGCAATCGCCACTACGTCGGTGACTTGCTTGATCAACCGCGCCACCAGGCATTGCCGGCCTTGCAGGGCTTGTTGATGAAGGCGCTGGGCGACAAGCAGGAAGTGGCGTTTTCGGGCGGCGCGACGATCATGAAGATCATTGGCGGCTAAGGTCGCGCATGCCTCAATGTGTTGTCCTTCAAGCTGGCGCAGAACCTGCATCTCACGCCCATTCGCCGGTTTTCCGTCACCGGCTTCTGGAGGATTAGGATGCGTAGTCTGGTTTTACTGCTGGCGGCGTTGGCCCTGAGTGGTTGTATGACCGTCAGCGATATGGCCGAAGGCACTCGCTATCAGATGAGCGATGCCGGGCTGCTGGACCATAGCGACACCCGGCGTACGGCCTCGGTGCGCATACAGCCGGATTCCTTTGTATTTATCGCCCAGGGCGCCTTCGTGCCGCCGGGCAGCGCGTACCCGCGACCCAACGTGGTCGCCGAGGAAGCGTTCAACGGTTTCGTCGAATATTTCCCCATGGTCCGTCGTGCCCGCCAACCCGAAGGTCTCGAGCAGGCCATGGCCGAAGCCCGCGAGGCGGGGGCTCACTACCTGCTGTATTGCCGTTTTGCGGCAGCCGATGACCGTATCGGCAATGCCGATGAGTGGACCGACCAGCAAGCTCTGGACCGCCTGGGGCTGGACAGCGGTGTGATCCAGGTCATGTTGATCGAGACCAGCACCCAGTATTTGATTGATACTGCACGTATTCGCAGTCGTGGCGGTTTACTGACGTTCCACGACACATCGCCACAAGATCTGATTGCCCGCCCCCTGGCGCAATACGCCCGAGGCTTGCTGGGTATGAGCAATCAGTAGACCTGAGGAGAGCCCCATGACCGATTCCGCCAAGGCCAATGACCTATTGGCCCAACTGCCCAAGGGCAAGGGGCCGGCGCCGGTGCACCTGTGGAACCCGGATTTCTGCGGCAACATCGACATGCGCATTGCCCGCGACGGCACCTGGTTTTACCAGGGCACGCCTATCGGGCGAAAACCGATGGTCAAACTGTTTTCCAATATCCTGCGCCGAGACGGCGATGATTATTTCCTGGTGACGCCGGTAGAGAAAGTCGGCATCAGCGTTGACGATGCGCCATTTGTGGCGGTAACCCTGGACGTGCAAGGGCAGGGCGAAAGCCAGGTATTGCGCTTTACCACCAACGTCGACGAGCAGGTCGAGGCCGGCCTCGAACACCCCTTGCGGGTGGTGACGGACCCTGTCACCCAGGAACCTGCACCCTACGTGCGAGTTCGCACCAACCTTGAAGCCCTCGTGCATCGCAACGTGTTCTACCAATTGGTGGAGCTGGCGGTGACTCGTCCGATCAACGGTCAGAACTGGCTTGGCGTATGGAGTGCAGGGGAGTTTTTCCCCATCGGCCTGGAACCCTGAGGCTGATTTTGCCTTCACCCTGAAATAATCTCCTTGCTGTAAATGCCTGCTTTCGGTTATCAATTTGTACATGATTAGACATGTTCGATTTGATAAGAAAAAACGCGTCGTCGACGAGCTCATCCGCCGTATCGAAGGTGGGGTCATGGCCGACGGTTTGCTATTGCCAGGTGAGCACCAGTTGGCCGAGGAGTTTGCGGTCAGCCGTGGCACGCTGCGCGAAGCGCTGGCCGAGCTCAAGCGCCGTAACTATATCGCCACCCAGAGTGGCGTCGGCTCCATCGTCACCTTTGATGGCATGGTCCTCGACCAACGCAGCGGTTGGGCCCAGGCCCTGGCAGACACGGGGGCTCAGGTGAGCACCGACGTGCTGCGTTTCGAAGCGGTGACGCGCCCGGACTTGTTCAGCCGTTTCGGCACCGATCAATTTATTGCCCTGGATCGCCGCCGGAACACGGCCGATGGCGTTGCGGTGTCTCTGGAGCGTTCGTTGATGCCAGCAGTGGGCGGCCTGGAAAGCCTGCCCCGCATTGGCCTGATCGATGATTCCCTGACTATCACCCTGGCGGCCTACGGTTATGTGGGCGCCGAAGGTGACCAGTGGATCGGCGCCGAGCCCCTGAGCGATGAAGATGCTCAATTGCTCGGGCGCGCTGCCGGCACGGTATTTCTCAAGGCTTCGCGCACCACCTACGACCGTCGCGAACGCTTCATGGAGCATGTCGAAAGTTTGCTCGACCCGCTGCACTTTCGCCTGCATCTGCAGTTTGGAGCTGCCAAATGACCCGGGAAGACCGCGCACTCGGTGCCTTCTACGGCTTGGCCCTGGGCGACGCCCTGGGTATGCCCACACAATCCTTGAGCCGCGAACAGGTGAAAGCGCGCTTCGGAACCATCACCGCCCTGGAAGACGCCGACGCCGACCAGCCTATCGCACCGAACATGCCCGCCGGTTCCATTACCGATGACACCGAGCAGGCCATCCTGGTCGCTGAGTTGCTGGTGCAAGGCCAAGGCCAGATCGAACCTGCCGTGCTTGCCCGGCGCCTGATCGACTGGGAAGCGGGAATGCGCGCCAAGGGTTCCCAGGACCTGCTCGGGCCGTCGACCAAACGGGCGATCGATATGATCCTGGCTGGCCATACGCCGCAAGAGTCCGGACGCTACGGCACCACCAATGGTGCGGCCATGCGCATCACCCCGGTGGGCATCGCCGCCGATGTCAGCGAGACAGCCTCGTTTATCCAGGCGGTGATCCAGGCTTGCCAGGTCACCCATAACACCAGCCTGGGTATCTCCAGTGCCGCGGCCGTGGCGGCGGTGGTCTCCGCCGGCATCAATGGCGTGGACCTCGGCGAAGCCTTGAACATCGGCATTCAGATTGCCCAGCAGGCTGAAAGCCATGGCCACTGGGTGGCCGGTGGACGCATTTCCACTCGCATCAGTTGGGCTCGCACCCTGAGTGTCGGCAGCGATGACAAGGCCCTGTTTGCCGATTTGCTCTACGAATTGATCGGGACGTCTGTTGCCTCGCAGGAGTCGGTGGTGGTGTCGTTCGCCCTGGCGCAGCAAGTCGCGTCCGGCGATATGAATGCCTTCGAAGCACTGTGCCTGGCCGCCAGCCTGGGGGGCGACACCGACACGATCGCCGCGATCCTGGGGGCCATGCTCGGCGCGTGCCTGGGGATGCAGTGCTGGCCAGAGGCGCTGATCGAGCAGGTCAAGCAGGTCAATGGCCTGGACTTGCAGCCGCTGGTCCAAGCGTTATTGGCCTTGCGATAAACACGGAACTAAATGTGGGAGCTGGCTTGCCTGCGACAGCGGTTTTCCAGTGGCTGCTGGGCTGGTTGACACACCCCAATCGCAGGCAAGCCAGCTCCCACATTAAAAAGCGTTGAGTCAGGAAGACTGCATAAAGATTCGACTCGCTGCCACAACCACAACAATACAGGCACCAGGAGCACCCCTTCATGAGCAGCACCTCTAGTGGCCAAAGCGCCGGGCAGTTGGAAACACGCGGTATCGAGCCGGTCCCGGAAGGCGAGTGCAACGGCCATCCGCTGCAACTGTTCTGGGTATGGTTTGCCGCCAATATCAGCATCCTCGGCTTGCCGCTCGGCGCAACGTTGGTCGCGTTTCGGGGCCTGGCCATCTGGCAGGCGATCATCGTCGCAATCCTTGGCGCAGCGGGTTCCTTCGCGGTAGTGGGCATCATCTCCATCGCCGGCCGCCGTGGTCGCGCGCCCAGCCTGACGTTATCCCGCGCTATCTTTGGCGTACGCGGCAATATCGGCCCGACGGTGGTCTCGCTGATGTCGCGCCTGGGTTGGGAAACCGTCAACACCACCACGGCCGCCTTTGTGTTGCTGTCCTTGTGTTCGATCCTGTTCGGTTCGGCGGTAGAGGCGAAAAGCGCCCCCGTACTCACGTTGATCTTCATCGCCATCTTTGTACTGCTGACCCTGGCGGTATCCGGCCTCGGCCACGCCACGCTGCTGGTGATCCAGAAGTGGGCCACCTATGTATTTGGCGGTTTGAATATCCTGGTGGGCGGCTTTCTGTGTGCCACTATCGACTGGAGCGCGGTGTTCAATGCCACACCTGCGCCGTTGAGCGCGATGATCATCGGCGTCGGCACCATGGCCGCCGGCACCGGCATTGGGTGGGCCAACGCCGGTGCCGATATGTCGCGCTACCAGCACCGCAGCGTCAAGGCTGTGCGCCTGGTGGCCAGCGCCGCCTTTGGCGCGGGCATCCCGCTGGTGTTGCTGATTACCCTTGGTGGCCTGCTGTCGGTGGGTAACGACGACCTGGCGTCGGCCACCGACCCCATCATCGCGATCCGCGACATGCTGCCCACCTGGATGGCGGTGCCTTACCTGATCACCGCATTCGGCGGGCTGTTGCTGTCGAACAATCTGTCGGTATATTCGGCCGGCCTTACCACCCTGACCCTGGGTCTGAAGGTCAAGCGCGTGCACGCGGTGATTGTCGATATCGTGGCGATCTTCGCCGGTTCCATCTATTTCATGCTGATCGCCGACAGCTTCTATGGCCCGTTCATCACCTTCATTTCGTTGCTGGCGGTGCCGATTACGGCGTGGGTCGGGATCTTCGTGGTCGACCTGATACACCGGCATTACTACAGCCCCAAGGACTTGCTGGATGTCAGTCCGAGCAGCGCTTACTGGTATCGCGGCGGTGTGGAGTGGCGTGCCTTCGGCGCCTGGGCCGTGGCTATCGTGCTGGGGTTCTGCTTCACCACCATCGGCACCACCGCGCAAAATATCTGGTTCGCCGGGCCGCTGTCCGACTCCTGGTTGGGCCACAACGGCCTGGGCTGGGTCGTCACCTTCCTGGTCGCAGGCGGCCTTTATGCGGTACTGGGCGGCGCGGCTGATCGTCGCCCGGCTTTGGTAGAGGGTACCCATGCCTAGATTGCTGCATACCGGCCAGGTCATTGTCGACCTGGTCATGGCCCTCGACACCCTGCCGGCAACTGGCGGTGACGTACTGGCCAAATCTGCCAGTTTCGAAGCGGGCGGTGGCTTCAACGTCATGGCGGCGGCGCGGCGCAATGGGATGTCGGTGGTCTACCTTGGGCGCCACGGCAATGGCCGGTTTGGTGACTTGGCTCGCGCCGCGATGCAGGCTGAAAAGATTGAAATGGCATTGACTGCGAGCAACGAGAAGGACACTGGTTTGTGTGTGTCCCTGACCGAGGCCACCACTGAGCGTACGTTCATTTCCCATATCGGCGCCGAAGGCGAATTGAGTGCCGAAGATTTGGCCAGGATCGTCCCGCTCGCCGATGACTACGTGTACGTCAGTGGCTACAGCCTGCTCCTTGAGGGCAAGGCGCAGCCGTTGATCGACTGGCTGCTGGCGCTGCCGCGAGAGATCGTGGTGGTGTTCGATCCGGGACCGCTGGTCAAGGCGCCGGATTCAGTCTTGATGCGGGCGTTATTGCCACGTATCGATATCTGGACCAGCAATGGCCCGGAAGCTCTGGCGTTTACCGGTGCCCTTGAGATCGCCGCGGCGTTGCCTGCGTTGAGTCGACATCTGCCTGCGCAAACCTTGCTGGTCGTACGTGATGGGCCCAATGGTTGCTGGGTAGGGCGCACGGCTGAAATTGAACATGTACCCGGTTTCAAGGTGCAAGCGGTCGACAGCAACGGTGCGGGGGATGCGCACGCAGGGGTGTTTATTGCCGGCTTGGCGCAGGGCTTGAAACCTGTCGAGGCGGCGCGTCGAGCGAATGCTGCGGCGGCGTTGGCGGTGACGCGTTGGGGGCCGGCCACATCACCTGCCACTGCCGAGGTCGAGGCACTACTCAGGGAATAAACACACGTCAAAATGTGGGAGGGGGCTTGCTCCCGATAGCGGTGTATCAGCCAGCTTATCTATAGCTGGCCCACCGCAATCGGGGGCAAGCCCCCTCCCACATTTTGAATCTATGTTTAGCCTGCTTTTTTCAACGCCTGGATCAATTCATGTTTACGCATGGTCGAGCGGCCCGGAATGTTCTTGGCTCGCGCCTCCTTCATCAGGCCCTCCTTGGTTTGCGTACCCAACGAAGCCCCACTGCTGCGCGGGTGCCCCTCACGGCTAGCTGCCGCACGCTTGGCCGACTCCTGCCGGTCCTGGGATTTCTTCGCCGGCGCTTTATGCTGGCCCGAGCCGCCGGCCTTTTCACCGCCGCCGGACTGCTTGTTGACGGTGGCCCAGGCCCGGGCTTCGGCTTCTTCCTTGGACAATCCCTTGTGCTCATAACTGTCTTCGATATGAGCGGCCTTGCGTTTCTGTTCGGCGGTGTATTTGGCTTTGCTTCCACGAGGCATCGCTAAAACTCCTTCTGGCCCCGGTCGCAGGGCCAGACCAGAAATGACTTACCGAGGGCCTGCACCGTCGAGCTTGCGGGCCTCATCCACACCCGAGGCGGTGAGCTTGATCGGCAGGTTCAACGAGTATTCACCGGCGTCGTCGGTGGTCACATGCCCATCCTTGATCAGCCCGCGGTCTTGCAGAAACGCCAAGACACTGGCGACTTGTTTCTCACCGCGGTAGTTGTCCAGTACCTCCTTGCCCAAGCCCTGGGGATGAGCGTGCAGCAGGCGGGTGAGGACTTCTTTTTCAAGGTTTCTATCGACGTTCATGCGAACCTCTTCACTGGGAAATGATCGGGTGTCGGTGTTGCCAGGGATGTATCAAGGCGCTGGTTGTTTCGGTGCACCTGGCAGATTCGAGTCGTCGCCTTTATTGATCTTCGGCTCATTGACCGAGGGGCCCATTTTGCCGTTACTGACCGCAGCCGGGGCCTGGCGCTGGGTATCATGGCCCTGGGTGTGAGGGTCGGCGCCGTTGGTGTTGTCGATGATCGCGCCGCCGTTTGTATCCAGGCCAGTGCCCATGGATTTCTGCGATTCAGTCGTCGCGTCGGGCGTCGGGTCGGTGGGGCCGGTCGACGAAGTCGCCGCAAAGGCGCTCAGGGACGCAGCGGACAGCAGGCCGGTGAGGGCGAGGGCAGCAAATTTGGAGTTTTTCATGAGGGTGTCTCCATATGATTAATGTCCTTACCCTTTATTGGTCAGCCACCCTTTGCTGTTCGTGCCTTGATGGCGACGAACGGTATCAGTTCACCTGTATCACTTTATGTATCGATACTCGCCGCACGATCAAGCGCGCCACGGTGATCGACCAGTTCAGTGCGGCGATGACCAGTACGCTCAACAGCATCGTCGACAGGCCGAATTCGACAATCATTTTGCCCGCGAGCCATGGAAACCCGAAGACGCCGATAAAGTACGCCAGGCTGAACAGCAATAACGCCTGGGACATGGTGCCGCTGGGTGCTTCACTGGCCACCAGCCCATTGATCACCGAGTACGTCAGGCCATACCCGACCCCCAGCGTGGCAGCGGCCACCAGATAGCTGAAGTTACCGCTCACCCCAAACGCGAATAGCGCAACCGCGCCAAACATGACGCCGGACAATACGCACGCAGCCTGATAGGCATCACGCTTGACCACAAAGCCGGCGATCAACAGCCGGCTGGTAATCGCAGCAGTCAAGAAACCTGCGAAGAACAGTGAATAATCCAGCTGATGGGCCAGCGCATAGCTGGTCTGGAATGACGACAACCCACCAAACACGCAGCCACCCAGGCCGACCATCAAGATCGCGAACGCTGCCTTGGACGTCAGCACGCGGCGGCTTGCTGTCCAAGTGATCTTCGAAGCCGGCACGTTTGCATGCTGTTTGAACTGCGCGCCCATGCGCCAGAACATCACAACCCCGGCAAGGCTGGCCAACCCGGCAATGTAGAACGCTGTCGTCAGGGGCAAGCCCAGCGCGGTGGCGGCGCGCCCCAGCAACGGGCCGGAACCGATCCCGCTCAACATGCTGCCGGACAGCAGGGCAAAATACTTGGCGCGCTGCTGGGGTTGCACCAGCAGCGTCACGATGATCGGCCCCAGGGTATAGAACACGCCCCAGCCCAAGCCCAGGGATAACCCGAACAGCATCAGGCCCTGGCCAAACCCGGGGGACAGGGCAAACCCGAGGCAGGCCACCACCAGCATCACACCCGTGCCCGCAATCGCTCGCGCTGCGCCCAGCGCATCCGCCAGGTGCCCGGAAACGACCACCGCCACAAAGGTGCTGAGCATTGCCGTGGCAATGACACTGCCGGCGTCGTGCTCGTTGCCGCCGCGTGAATGAATCAGCAGTGACAGCAAAAAGGTCGAGCCATAGGACAGCGACAATAAGAAACTGGCGAGGCAGAACAGCGCGAATGTCTTCGCGCCAACTGCAGACGTGGTGGGCATGAGCAGGACCTGAATGTTGGAATTATGCCGCTTGTTTACCATGGGCGCTCATGGGGATTGTTCTGTGATTACTGGTGCTGGCATTACTCTGGGGCGGAGTAAAAACACTTCGGTCGGCATGAAATTGCGCTGCAATCGGTCATCAAACCGCCTTAGTATGTGGGCTTTGAAATTGCCCAAGGCGCGCCCATGACCATCGAGATTCGCCCCGCCGTACCTAGCGATGCTGCGCAGATCCTGAGTTTCATCACCGAGCTTGCCGAATATGAGAAAGCCCGGCACGAAGTGATCGCCAGCGTGGTGGATATCGAGCGCAGCCTGTTCAGCGAGGGCGCTACCGCCCATGGCCTGATCTGCCTGCGCGACGGTTTGCCGATTGGTTTTGCCGTGTTCTTTTTCAGCTACTCCACCTGGCTGGGCAGCAACTGCCTGTACCTGGAAGACTTGTATATCAACCCGGAACAACGCGGCGGCGGAGCGGGCAAGAAGCTGTTGCGCCACCTGGCGAAGATCGCCTGCGATAACGGCTGTGGGCGTTTCGAGTGGAGCGTGCTGGACTGGAATGAACCAGCGATTGCCTTCTACAAATCCATCGGTGCCCAGCCTCAGGAGGAGTGGGTGCGCTATCGCATGGAAGGCGAGGCGCTGAGGGATTTTGCCCAAGGCTGACCGACATTCCAAACCGGCTTATCAATGGCCGGTTTTTTTTGCTTTCGCTCACAATATGGGATGCAAATTTATATATTGAGATATTTCAAGGTCTGGGTTTATAGTCGCCTGCATCAGCACTCACTACCAAAAATAAAACAGGTGAAGCGATGCAGGCACAACCGTTGTCCCTACCTGCCGTGCCCGAGCCGACTTACGGCGAGCGGCTGAAGAACAAGGTGGTGATCATCACCGGCGCTGCGCAAGGTATTGGCGAGGCGATCGTGGCTTGCTTCCAGGCCCAGCAGGCGCGACTGGTGATTGCGGACATCCAGGGTGAAAAAGTCGAGAAAGTAGCCGCCTGTTGGCGCGAACGTGGCGCCGAGATTTGCGCACAACCTGTAGATATCACCTCCAAAGAGCAATGGCAGGCGCTGGTCAATCTCGCCATCGAGCGCTTTGGCCGGGTGGACGTACTGGTCAACTGCGCCGGGGTCAATGTGTTTCGCGACCCGCTGGAAATGACCGACGAGGATTGGCGCCGCTGTTTCGCCATCGACCTTGATGGCGCCTGGTTCGGTTGCCGTGCGGTACTGCCGCACATGATCGAGCAGGGCATCGGCAACATCATCAATATTGCCTCCACCCATTCCAGCCACATCATCCCCGGCTGCTTTCCTTATCCTGTCGCCAAGCATGGCCTGCTCGGCCTCACTCGCGCCCTGGGCATCGAATACGCGCCCAAGGGTATCCGCGTAAACGCTATCGCCCCGGGCTATATCGAAACCCAGCTTAACGTCGACTACTGGAACGGCTTCCCCGACCCCCACGCCGAACGCCAGCGCGCGTTTGACCTGCACCCGCCCAAGCGCATCGGCCAACCCATTGAGGTGGCGATGACCGCGCTGTTCCTGGCGACCGACGAGGCACCCTTTATCAACGCCACGTGCCTGATGATCGATGGCGGGCGTTCGGTGATGTACCACGACTAAATCGTTTTCCAATAACAAGAAAGAGGTGGTTCATGTTCAAGAAGACTCTTGGCGCTGTGGCGCTGGCGATGGTGTTCAGCGGCTTTGTATCGGCTGAAGAAGTGAAGATCGGCTTCCTGGTCAAGCAGGCCGAAGAGCCGTGGTTCCAGACTGAATGGGCCTTCGCCGAAAAAGCCGGCAAGGAGCATGGTTTCACTGTGATCAAGATCGCCGTGCCCGATGGCGAGAAAACCCTCTCGGCCATCGACAGCCTCGCCGCCAACGGTGCCAAGGGCTTTGTGATCTGCCCACCGGACGTGTCCCTGGGCCCGGCCATTGTCGCCAAGGCCAAGGTCAATGGCCTGAAAGTCATGGCTGTGGATGACCGCTTTGTCGATGCCAAGGGCAACTTCATGGAAGACGTGCCGTACCTGGGCATGGCCGCGTTTGAAGTGGGCCAGAAACAAGGAGCCGCCATGGCCGCCGAAGCGAAAAAACGCGGCTGGGACTGGAAGGACACTTATGCGGTGATCAACACCTTCAACGAACTTGACACCGGCAAGAAGCGCACCGACGGCTCGATCAAATCCCTGGAAGACGCCGGTATTCCCAAGGATCACATCCTCACCGCCGCGCTTAAAACCCTCGACGTACCCGGCAGCATGGACGCCACCAACTCGGCCTTGGTCAAGCTGCCGAGCGGGGCGAAGAACCTGATCATCGGCGGCATGAACGACAACACGGTGCTGGGCGGCGTGCGCGCCACCGAAAGTGCCGGCTTCAAGGCGGCCAACGTCATCGGCATCGGCATTAATGGCACCGACGCCATCGGCGAATTGAAGAAAGCCGACAGCGGTTTCTTCGGCTCCATGCTGCCGAGCCCGCACATCGAGGGCTATAACACCGCACTGATGATGTACGAGTGGGTCACCAAAGGCACTGAACCACCGAAGT
>NZ_SPKN01000042.1:172016-172309 GCF_023127765.1 Pseudomonas sp. W15Feb34 | reverse complement strand
AACGCGGCTGGGACTGGAAGGACACTTATGCGGTGATCAACACCTTCAACGAGCTCGATACCGGTAAAAAGCGCACTGACGGCTCGATCAAGTCCCTGGAAGAAGCCGGCATCCCCAAGGATCACATCCTCACCGCTGCCCTCAAGACTCTTGACGTGCCTGGCAGCATGGACGCCACCAACTCGGCCCTGGTCAAGCTGCCCGGCGGCGCTAAAAACCTGATCATCGGCGGCATGAACGACAACACCGTGCTCGGCGGCGTGCGCGCCACTGAAAGCGCCGGCTTCAAGGCC
>NZ_SPKN01000042.1:171659-172006 GCF_023127765.1 Pseudomonas sp. W15Feb34 | reverse complement strand
ACACCGCCATGGACGAAGTCACCCTGATCACCCGCGAGAACTTCAAGGAAGAACTGACCAAGATCGGGCTGTGGAAATGACCGCTGCGGCCCTGCGTTTCGACGCGATCGGCAAAACCTTTCCCGGGGTCAAGGCGCTGGACGGCATCAGCTTCACCGCCCACCCCGGGCAGGTGCATGCCCTGATGGGCGAGAACGGTGCGGGCAAGTCGACGCTGCTGAAAATCCTCGGCGGCGCCTACATTCCCATCAGCGGCAGCGTGCAGATCGGCGCGCAGGTCATGGCGTTCAAGAATGCTGCCGACAGCATCGCCAACGGTGTCGCGGTGATCCACCAGGAACTGCATT
>NZ_SPKN01000042.1:171097-171649 GCF_023127765.1 Pseudomonas sp. W15Feb34 | reverse complement strand
GGTGCGGGCAAGTCGACGCTGCTGAAAATCCTCGGCGGCGCCTACATTCCCAGCAGCGGCAGCGTGCAGATCGGCGCGCAGGTCATGGTGTTCAAGAACGCTGCCGACAGCATCGCCAACGGTGTCGCGGTGATCCACCAGGAACTGCACCTGGTGCCGGAAATGAGCGTGGCCGAGAACCTGTTCCTCGGGCACTTGCCGACGCGTTTCGGTGTGGTCAACCGCGGCGTGCTGCGCCAGCAGGCGCTGGCATGTCTCAAGGGCCTGGCCGATGAGATCGACCCCGACGAGAAGCTCGGGCGCCTGTCTTTGGGCCAGCGCCAACTGGTGGAAATCGCCAAGGCGTTGTCCCGCGGTGCCAACGTGATCGCCTTCGATGAGCCGACCAGCAGTTTGTCGGCGCGGGAAATAGACCGGCTGATGGCAATCATTGCGCGCCTGCGCGACGAGGGCAAAGTGGTGCTCTATGTGTCGCACCGCATGGAAGAAGTGTTCCGTATTTGCGACGCGGTGACGGTGTTCAAGGACGGTCGCTACGTGCGCACCTTCGAA
>NZ_SPKN01000042.1:170795-171087 GCF_023127765.1 Pseudomonas sp. W15Feb34 | reverse complement strand
GGCTGATGGCAATCATTGCGCGCCTGCGCGACGAGGGCAAAGTGGTGCTCTACGTGTCGCACCGCATGGAAGAAGTGTTCCGTATCTGCGACGCGGTGACGGTGTTCAAGGACGGTCGCTACGTGCGCACGTTCGAGGACATGAGCACGCTGACCCACGACCAGTTGGTGACCTGCATGGTCGGTCGCGATATCCAGGACATCTACGACTACCGCCCACGCGAGCACGGCGAAGTGGCGCTCAAGGTAGACGGCCTGCTCGGCCCGGGCCTGCGCGAGCCGATCAGCTTTGC
>NZ_SPKN01000042.1:0-170785 GCF_023127765.1 Pseudomonas sp. W15Feb34 | reverse complement strand
TGGTGACCTGCATGGTCGGTCGCGATATCCAGGACATCTACGACTACCGCCCGCGCGAGCACGGCGAAGTGGCGCTCAAGGTAGACGGCCTGCTTGGCCCGGGCCTGCGCGAGCCGATCAGCTTTGAGGTGCGCAAGGGCGAGGTCCTTGGGCTGTTCGGGCTGGTGGGGGCAGGGCGCACCGAGCTGTTTCGCCTGCTCAGTGGCCTGGAGCGCGCCAGCGCCGGCAGCCTGCAGCTGTGCGGGCAAGCCCTGCAATTGCGCTCACCCCGCGACGCCATCGCCGCCGGTATCTTGCTGTGCCCGGAGGATCGCAAAAAGGAAGGCATCATCCCGCTGGGCAGCGTCGCTGAAAACATCAACATCAGTGCCCGGGATGCGCACTCCACCTTTGGCTGGCTGTTGCGCGACGGCTGGGAGAAAGCTAACGCCGACCGGCAGATCCAGGCGATGCGGGTCAAAACCCCGAACGCGGCGCAGAAGATCCTGTACCTCTCCGGCGGCAACCAGCAGAAAGCCATTCTTGGCCGCTGGCTGTCGATGCCGATGAAGGTCCTGCTGCTGGACGAGCCCACCCGCGGTATCGACATCGGCGCCAAGTCGGAGATTTACCAGATCATCCATAACCTGGCGGCCAGCGGCATTGCGGTGATCGTGGTGTCCAGCGACCTGATGGAGGTGATGGGTATTTCTGACCGCATCCTGGTGGTGAGCGAAGGCGCCCTGAGCGGTGAACTGCCCCGCGCCCAAGCGGATGAAGCGCGCCTGTTGCAACTGGCGCTCCCGCGTTCGCGGGCTTGAAGAAATGAGAGGGGTTGGCTATGTCTGAAGTTAAAACTGCAAAGGGTTTCTGGCCGGGGTTCAATCAGCGCAAGTTTCTCGACGACTGGGTGATGCTGCTGGCAGCGTTGAGCATCTTTGTACTCAGCGCGGTATTTATCGACAACTTCCTTTCGCCACTGAACATGCGCGGCCTGGGGCTGGCGATATCCACGGTGGGCATCGCCGCGTGCACCATGCTGTTCTGCCTGGCGTCGGGGCACTTCGACTTGTCAGTGGGGTCGGTGATCGCTTGTGCCGGGGTGGTGGCGGGCATCGTGATCCGTGACACCGACAGCGTAGTACTCGGCGTGTCGGCGGCACTGGCCATGGGGCTGGTGGTGGGGCTGATCAACGGCATCGTGATTGCCAAGCTGCGCATCAATGCGTTGATTGCCACCTTGGCGACCATGCAGATCGTGCGCGGCCTGGCGTACATCTTCTCCAACGGCAAGGCAGTGGGGGTGATGAATGAAGATTTCTTCGTATTCGGCAATGGCCAACTGATGGGCGTACCGGTGCCAATCATCATCACTGTGCTGTGTTTCGTGTTCTTCGGTTGGCTGCTCAATTACACCACCTATGGGCGCAACACCATGGCCATTGGTGGTAACCAGGAAGCCGCGCTGCTGGCCGGGGTGAATGTCGATCGCACCAAGATCATCATCTTTGCCGTGCACGGTTTGATCGGCGCATTGGCCGGGGTGATTCTCGCGTCGCGCATGACCTCGGGCCAGCCGATGATCGGCCAGGGTTTCGAGCTGACAGTGATCTCTGCGTGCGTGCTGGGCGGCGTATCGCTGAGCGGCGGCATCGGCATGATCCGCCATGTAATTGCCGGGGTGCTGATCCTGGCGATCATCGAGAACGCGATGAACCTGAAGAACATCGACACGTTTTACCAGTATGTGATCCGGGGTTCGATCCTGCTGCTGGCGGTCATCATCGACCGCATGAAGCAACGCTAATGTTCGCCCTGTGAAGATTAAACTGTGGGAGCTGGCTTGCCTGCGATAGCGGGCTGTCAGCCAGCCTATCTTTAACTGACCCACCGCCATCGCAGGCAAGCCAGCTCCCACCTTGGATCTCCTGTGTTCAGGAGGGCGGTATTTGCCATAATGCCGCTCGTTTTCGTACTACCACATAGGCCCGATATGCAGGAAAACGCCCACACCCCCGTCAAAGACGCCGCCCCCACCGGTACCCAAACCCTGTTGCGTGGCCTGGGCGTGGTGCACGCGGTGGCGGCTGGTGCGCGGGATCTGAAAGAGATTGCCCGGCGTATCGGCACTACCCGTAGCACTACCCACCGCCTGGCCAGTTGCCTGGTCGAGGAGCGTTACCTGCGCGTGGTGCCGCAGGTTGGTTACCTGCTGGGGCCAAAGTTGATAGAGCTGGGCTTCCAGGCCCGCGAAGAGCTACCGTTGGTAAGCCTGGCGGTACCCTATCTGGACGAGTTGTCGGCGCTCACCGGCGACACCATCCACCTGGCGATCCGTGAATACGACGATGTGCTTTACCTGCACAAGAACCCTGGCCGCAATGGCCCGGAAATGCGCTCGCGGGTCGGCCACCGTATGCCGCTGGCGCGCACCGGTATCGGCAAGGCGTTGTTGCTGGATGATTCGCCGCAGGAGTGGCAGCGCCTGTACCACGCCAGCTTGCCGGCGACGGGCAAAAGCCTGCAATGGCCGCAGCACCCGGAGCAATCCTGGGCGCAGTTCGAACAGCGCATGGGCGAGTATGTAGCGGGCGGGTATGCGTTCGACCTGGAAGACAACGAACCGTCGATTCGCTGTGTGGCCGCACCGGTGCGCGATGCCGGCGGGCGAATTGTCGCCGGCATCAGCATCGCCAGTACCGTGCCCTACATGCCGCTGGAGAAAATGGCCGAGCTGATCCCTGTGATCAAACAGGTCGCAGCCCGGCTGTCAGCGGAGTTGGGCGCCAAAGCCTGATCAGGCTTTGAGGCTCGCCATGTCGATAACGAAGCGGTACTTCACGTCACCGGCGATCATGCGGGTGTAAGCCTCGTTGATCTGGCGGATGTCGAGCATTTCGATGTCGCAGGTGATGTTGTGCTCGGCGCAGAAATCCAGGACTTCCTGGGTTTCGGCAATGCCGCCGATCAGCGAACCGGCCAGCACTTTACGGCCCAGCACCAGTTTCGCGGCGTTGACGGGCGGGTCTACCGGCTCGATCAGGCCGACCAGGATATGCACGCCGTCAAAGCGCAGTACATCGAGGTAGGGGTTCAGGTCGTGCTGTACCGGGATGGTATCGAGCAGGAAGTCGAAGTGCCCGGCAGCGGCCTTCATCTGCTCGGCATCGGTGGACACGATCACATGGTCGGCGCCCTGACGGCGGCCTTCCTCAGCCTTGCTCGCCGAGCGGGTGAACAGCGTCACCTCGGCGCCCATGGCCTTGGCGAACTTGATGCCCATATGGCCCAGGCCGCCCATGCCGAGAATGCCGACTTTGTCGCCGGCTTTCACGCCGTAGTGCTTGAGCGGCGAGTAGGTGGTGATGCCTGCGCACAGGATCGGCGCAGCGCTGGCCAGGTCGAGCTTGGCCGGGATCTTCACCACGAAGTGTTCGCTGACTACGATGCTGTCGGAGTAGCCGCCCATGGTGTTGCTGCCATCCACGCGGTCCGGGGTGGCGTAGGTCATGGTCGGGCCTTCGAGGCAGTATTGCTCAAGGTCTGACTGGCAGGCTTCGCAGTGGCGGCACGAATCCACCATGCAGCCCACGCCAACCAGATCACCGACTTTATGCGCGGTGACGTTGCCGCCGACGGCGGTGACCTTACCGACAATTTCATGGCCCGGCATCAGCGGGTACACGGCAATGCCCCACTCGTTGCGAGCCTGGTGGATATCGGAGTGGCACACGCCGCAGTAGAGGATCTCGATGGCCACGTCATCGACACGCGGGCTGCGGCGTTCAAACGACATAGGGGCGAGGGGAGTGGTGGCCGACTGGGCGGCATAACCGATGGCGGTGTACATGAAGAAACCTCGCAAAAAAGCAATGACAAGTGAGGCGAGCCATTCTGCGTACCGAGCGCACCGGCGGCCATGGCGATTGCTCCGAGTCTCATGCCTATTCGTCCGACACTGCCTCAAGTTTGGATGTATTGGTCGCCAGACCTGCGATGATGCTCTCATCCCTAATTCGCGAAGTTTTTTGCCATGTTGCTGACCCGCCATCTCGATGCCAATGCCACCCTGGTCGCCTTGATTGAGGGCCTTGCATCCCGCGACGGTTTTTCCCCGACTCATCTGCCCGGTGTAAAGGTATTGCGCGCCAGTTGCGATGTGGCGCGCGGGCCACAGATCTACGAGCCGAGCCTGATGTTCGTGGCCCAAGGCAGCAAAGTCGCGTACCTGGGCCCGCGTACCCTGGAGTATGGCGCCGGGCACTATCTGATCCAGGCGATGCCGGTGCCGTTCGAGTGCGAGACTTTTGCCATGGCGCCCGATGCGCCGCTGTATGGCGTGACGGTGGGCATCGACCGGGTGGTGTTGGGCGAGTTGGTGATTGCGATGGGTATGCAGGCCGGGCCGCCGCCTACGGCGCAGACGTTGGAGTCGATGAGTTCGGTGGTGCTCGATGACGTCATGCGTGGATGCGTCGAACGGCTGTTGCAGTGCCTGCACGATCCGCTGGAAAGCCGGATCATGGGCCCGGCGCGGGTGCGCGAATTGTTGTTCACCGCCTTGCGCGGGCCGCAGGCGGATGTGCTGCGTGCATTGGTGGAACAACAGGGGCAGTTTTCGCGCATCGCCACCTCATTGAATCACCTGCATGCCCATTATGCCGAACCGCTGAATATCGAGACGCTGGCCGGGTATGCGCACATGAGTGCGTCGACCTTTCATGAACATTTCAAGCGTTGCACCTTGTTGTCGCCGGTGCAGTACCTCAAGCGCCTGCGACTATTGAAGGCCCAACAGTTGCTGCTGGTGGAGGGCATGAGCGTGGCGCAGGCGGCGCACAGCGTGGGGTACCAGAGTACGTCGCAGTTCAGTCGCGAATATAAGCGTTACTTTTTGCGTAACCCTGGTGAAGAGCGAGCCGCCTGAGTCTGCCGGGTACGCCTGCCAGATAAGCCTTGCTTGCATGAAGATCGAATAGGGGGGCAATACCTGATAACTGTTTAAGCGCGGTGGCAACGGAACTGCTCTGGCTCGTAATGCACTCACGATTGCACCAGGCGAATTAGCGACTGGGACCAAGGAGGTAGTGCGCGTGAAAGTTCAGCCCCTCACTCATACGATGCTTATCAGCACTCAGCAATCCGTTTCTGCACTGCCTGCAAACCCTGTAACCGCAGGTGAGGTTAACGGTTCGGCAGGCATGAAAGTGAGTGTTGTCAACAACACGACAGTCGCCCCTGACCCGAGTCACGAACTTGATTTTTCCAAAGGTGTAATTTACGGCTCGCTCGATGTAACACCGCCTACCGCGAGGTATACGTTTGGCGAGCGTGAACGGCGAATCAATGCCTATGCTGGTCGCGTTGTTGCGCAGATACGGACTATGGAAACTGGCGACGAAGGCCAACGCAATATCAGATTCCAGCACCTGCGTCCGTTCTTGGAGCCTGCAGGTTATTTCAGCGGTGGATTGCTGGCGGCGGGGTACGACCCACATCAAAAAATCACGGTGACGTTCCAGTCTTACGTCAAGGAACTCAATGGTGTCTCGCATCTGACTAATCAGGATGAACGCACCTACTTGGCATGGCAAATTGCAGCCGGTGCGTTGAAGCACGATAAAGTGGCGCCGGGGGGCCAGTTGAACGCCCAAGGCATGCATATCAATGCGCAGGCCAAGGAAGTGATCAACGACCTTGAGGCCCTGGGCAGCGTACTTCAACGTCATTGGGAGCAAGAAATAGCCAAGCCGATGCGCGACCCTGAGGGCAAGCTAGCAGAGCGCTCGGGGAAAGCGGACGCCTATGTGCTCAAGGGGACATTGCAAGGTCTGCATGACGACAAGGCTACGTTCAGTCAGCTTACGCCGGCGGGCCAGAAAGCCATCATTCGTACACTTGAGGACAATGGAAACGTCGTTGTTCCAAATATATACGGTTACTCTCTGACCGGTTATGCCTTTGTTCCTTATGTCCATTATCACGGTGATTATGACCATCGACCTGATAAAGGCTTAATGGTCGATTTGAGACGCGGCACTGTCAGTGAATTGCACGGGGATGATGACTTTGCCAAATGGGCTGAAAGAAATCGTGCTCATGTGCAGAACAGTTTCAACGCCCGTGACCGGCAAGGCGGCAAAGACGCGCATTGGCCAAGGGCAGACTATGTTCTGGGGGCGCTTATTCACGGTAATAGCGCCACCTTCCCAGGCAGAAAAAATCTGCTTGCGGATAGGGCCGTACCCGTTCGGGAGACATTCAATTACACCCAATCGAGAGACAGCGATTATTACCTGAAGTTTGGCGATCTGAAGAGCGGCATTGCCTCTCACTTTCAGGCTGTTAACGCAAAAGACGCAAGGTGGGCCGACCAGACTGAGGTCTTTGGTGCGTCGCAGCAGAACTGGAAAGCCGCGAAAGAATTTTGGGGCAATACCTTCGGTTACCTGCCCATCATCGGTAACACCGGCAACATTGTCTTCGGGGTTCATGACGCCGTTGATGGCATGACGCAAAATGATCGAGTAGCCGGCGGTGCCGCAGCGGTGATCTCAGGTCTGCAACTGGCCCATGAAATTGCCATGGCGAAGGCAAATGTAGAGTTGGGAGAACCCTCGTTAACCAATAGCACTGCCGCCCAACACTACCGCTGGGAACTTGACTCACAGACAAACGACCTGCAATTGATGAGAGCGCCCAATGCTGGCGCTTCTTTTCCAGGTATGCGGGAAATCGAGTTAGGTGGCAGACCCTATTACGTCGCCAATGCCCCTGATGCCGGGGACGGCACGCATTACATTTTGCGTGTAGTCGATCCACATGACCCCGACCAGTTGGCCAGTAGCGCCATTGTTGCCAAGCCCGATGCTCAGGGTGTTTGGCGTCGAAGAGGAGTCACGGGCGGTGGGCTGGATGAACTTGAGGGACGATTGAAAGACCCCGTCGGGTTTGGCTCCCGTGCGATGGTGTATGCCGACCCGGACGATGCTGACTATGTGATCAAAGTAACGTTCCCTTTACCGGCTGCCAAGCGCATTGCCGATATGAAAAATGAGGTGGCGTTATTTAACCGATATTATGGAGAACAGCGTGCGACGTTCCTTGGCAGCAATGCTGCTGACACCGTTTCCTATATGCGTATGCCCAAAGTGCCGGGAGAATCGCTTGAGCAACTGATGGTCGGGGATAAAGCCTTGCCAGAGGGCTTATCAGCCAGCGTGTTGAATATGCTGGTCGAATTGGAAAACGCCGGCATTGCTCACAATGATTTGGCCGCAAGGAATATTCTTTACGACGCCAATACTCGCAAGTGTTATCCGGTGGATTTTGGTTCGGCGAAGACGGCAGGGGTTAACCTGGCACAGTCCGATGACCGCTACAGTATTTGGGAGCTGAGGGAACAGATTCAATCGGATAACCAATCTTTTGAAGAAATGGTCGAATTGTTGGAGTCGTTGAAAACCAATGCCGTCAGTTGAGCCGATCAGCAATTTTAGCCCCGCTGACAGCACGTCCACCGGCTGAATCGAAGAAGCCATTGATTCAGCCGGTGCAGCCTGATCGTAGAACCACTGGTCAAGCGGCCTTACATATTCGGGTAAGTCGGCCCGCCCGCACCTTCCGGCGTTACCCAGGTAATGTTCTGCGAAGGGTCCTTGATGTCACAGGTCTTGCAGTGCACGCAGTTCTGGGCGTTGATCTGGAAGCGCTTCTCGCCGTCCTCCTTGGTCACCACCTCATACACGCCGGCCGGGCAGTAGCGCTGCGCCGGTTCATCGTAGAGCGGCAGGTTGGTGCCGATCGGGATGCTCGGGTCTTTGAGCTTCAGGTGGCACGGCTGTTCTTCTTCATGGTTGGTACCGGAGATGAACACCGAGCTCAGTTTGTCGAAGCTCAGCTTGCCGTCGGGTTTGGGGTAGGCGATCTTCTGGCTGTCTTTGGCCAGCTTCAGGCAGGCGTAGTCCGGCTTGGTGTCGTGCAGGGTGAAAGGAATCTTGCCGCCGAAAATGTTCTGGTCGAGCCAGTTGAAACCGCCGCCGATGATCGCGCCGAACTTGTGCACGGCCGGGCCGAAATTGCGGCTGGCGAACAGTTCTTCGTACAGCCAGCTGGCTTTGAAGCTGTCGACATACGCGGTCAGTTCATCACCCCCTTCGGATTCGGCAAACAGGCGGTCGGCCACGGCGTCGGCGGCGAGCATGCCGGACTTCATGGCGGTGTGGCTGCCCTTGATCTTGGCGAAGTTCAGGGTGCCGAGGTCGCAACCGATCAGTGCACCGCCCTTGAAGACCATCTTTGGCAACGAGTTCAACCCGCCTTTGCAGATCGCGCGGGCGCCGTAGCTGACCCGCTTGCCGCCTTCCAGGTATTGGGCCAGCACCGGGTGGTGCTTGAGGCGCTGGAATTCATCGAAGGGCGAAAGGAAGGTATTGCTGTAGGACAGGTCGACGATCAGACCGACCACGACTTGATTGTTTTCCAGGTGATAGAGGAACGAGCCACCGGTGTTCTCGTTACCCATGATGTCCAGCGGCCAACCGGCGGTGTGCACCACCAGGCCTGGCTGGTGCTTGGCTGGATCGATTTCCCAGATTTCCTTGAGGCCGATGCCGTAGTGCTGGGCGTCGGCGTCGCTGTCCAGGTTGAAGCGCTGGATCAGTTGCTTGCCGATGTGTCCACGGCAACCCTCGGCGAACAGAGTGTATTTGCCACGCAGCTCCATACCTGGGGTGTACAGGCCGTCTTTGGGCTTGCCTTCGCGGTCGACGCCGAGGTCGCCAGTGATGATCCCGCGCACCACGCCGTTTTCATCGAACAGGGCTTCCTGGGCGGCGAAGCCTGGGTAGATTTCCACGCCCAGGTTTTCGGCCTGCTGGGCCAGCCAGCGGCACAGGTTGCCCAGGGAAATGATGTAGTTGCCTTCGTTGTGCATGGTCTTGGGCACAAAGAAGTCGGGAACCTTGGTGGAAGTATCGCCGCTGCGCAGTACATAGATGTCATCGCGCACCACCGGGGTGTTGAGCGGGGCGCCGAGCGCTTTCCAGTCCGGGAACAGTTCGTTCAGGGCGCGGGGTTCAAACACGGCACCGGAGAGGATGTGGGCGCCGACTTCGGAGCCTTTCTCGACCACGCAGACGCTGATTTCCTTACCGGCTTCGGCGGCCTTCTGCTTCAGTCGGCAGGCGGCAGACAGGCCAGCCGGGCCGGCGCCGACGATGACCACGTCGAATTCCATGTATTCGCGTTCCACAGGCTATCTCCTACTCAAGGCTCAACAGGCTTTTTTTTCTAATGGGTGGAGGTTCGGTAGCGTCATGCACAACGGCACGACCCACCTGTCTCTCTAGGTGGCGCATTATATATAGACCACTGGCAGCGTCCAATACAAACGTTTGTTTGAATTGCCCGCAGCCTAGGTAAATCAAAGCAACGGGGCTTATGACTGACCATTTTGCCGTATTGACCAGAATAGGCGTTCCGGTCAAGATACGGTCGGTTTCGCGCTTCCCGTAGGCAGACTGCAGGTTTCAAGAGCACGTCCAAAGGTAAGCTGGTGTGCAGTTTACACGCCGCGATAAAGAATGACCTCTCAGTCACCGCTGACGAACGGTCATCATTTTCCCGTGTGCAAGGCCACTGCCGAGGTCTTTGGAGGTGCCCTTGTGTGCCGATGAGCATCAACCGCCAGGTTCGCCTAGGCGACTTTCTTTTCACCGGAGAGTAACGAGGAATCCATGAAGGTTCTTGTAGCTGTCAAACGCGTTGTCGATTACAACGTGAAAGTTCGCGTCAAGGCGGACAATTCCGGCGTCGACCTTGCTAACGTCAAGATGTCGATGAACCCTTTCTGCGAAATCGCTGTGGAAGAAGCCGTACGCCTGAAAGAGAAAGGCGTTGCGACTGAAATCGTCGTGGTGTCCATCGGTCCGACCACTGCCCAAGAGCAGCTGCGTACCGCTCTGGCCCTGGGCGCCGACCGCGCCATTCTGGTGGAGTCCGCTGAAGAACTGACTTCCCTGGCCGTTGCCAAACTGCTCAAGGCCGTTGTCGACAAGGAACAGCCTCAGCTGGTGATCCTGGGCAAACAAGCCATCGACAGCGACAACAACCAGACTGGCCAGATGCTGGCTGCACTGACCGGTTACGGCCAGGGTACCTTTGCTTCGAAAGTCGAAGTGAGTGGCGACAGTGTTGCTGTCACCCGTGAAATCGACGGCGGCGCCCAGACGGTTTCCCTGAAACTGCCGGCCATCGTCACCACCGACCTGCGTTTGAACGAGCCGCGCTATGCGTCCCTGCCAAACATCATGAAAGCCAAGAAGAAGCCGCTTGAATCGGTGACTCCGGATGCTTTGGGCGTTTCCACCGCCTCCACCAACAAGACCATCAAAGTTGAAGCGCCGGCTGCACGCAGCGCGGGCATCAAGGTCAAGTCGGTGGCTGAACTGGTCGAGAAACTGAAAAACGAAGCGAAGGTGATCTGATCATGGCTATCCTCGTAATCGCTGAACACGACAACAAGGTGCTGGCCCCGGCCACCCTGAACACCGTGGCTGCCGCCGCTAAAATCGGTGGTGACATCCACGTACTGGTTGCAGGCCAAGGCGCTGGCGCCGTGGCTGAAGCGGCTGCAAAAATTGCAGGCGTGAGCAAAGTCCTGAACGCTGACAATGCCGCTTACGCACATCAGTTGCCGGAAAACGTGGCTCCTCTGGTTGCAGAGCTGGGCAAAAGCTACAGCCACATCCTGGCTGCCGCTACTTCCAACGGCAAAAACATCCTGCCACGCGTTGCCGCGCAGCTGGACGTTGACCAGATCTCCGAGATCATTTCGGTAGAAAGTGCTGACACCTTCAAGCGCCCGATCTATGCCGGTAACGCCATCGCTACCGTGCAGTCCAACGCCTCGGTCAAGGTCATCACCGTACGCGCCACCGGTTTCGACCCGGTTGCCGCCGAAGGTGGTTCAGCCGCCGTTGAAGCCGTCTCCGCTGCCCACGACGCGGGTACTTCCAGCTTTGTTGGCGAAGAGCTGGCCAAGTCGGACCGTCCTGAACTGACCGCCGCCAAGATCGTCGTTTCCGGCGGGCGTGGCATGCAGAATGGTGACAACTTCAAACACCTGTACGCCCTGGCCGACAAGCTGGGCGCTGCGGTCGGCGCTTCCCGCGCAGCCGTGGACGCAGGCTTTGTACCCAACGACATGCAGGTCGGCCAGACCGGCAAGATCGTTGCGCCACAGCTGTACATTGCCGTCGGTATTTCCGGTGCGATCCAGCACTTGGCCGGTATGAAAGACTCCAAGGTGATCGTTGCGATCAATAAGGACGAAGAAGCACCGATCTTCCAGGTGGCCGATTACGGCCTGGTGGCGGACTTGTTCGAAGCCGTACCAGAGCTTTCGAAGCTGGTCTAATCCAGCAGCTTCACTTATAAAGAGCCCGGTCTTATGACCGGGTTTTTTTTTACTTATCAGGAGAACCTTGCCATGGAGTTGCGCCCCTGGACTTTACTGCTGGGCCTCACGCTGCTGCCGAGCCTGTCATTCGCCGCCGGCAAATGCGAACGCCTGGTGATCACCGGCAGCCCGGACGCACCGCCCTTGCTGTGGCGCGACCCCCAGGACCCCACGCACCTTATCGGCGCTACCGCCGACGTGTTGCAACAAGTGGGCAAGGACCTTGGGTTGAAAATCGACCTGCTCTACGGCGGCAAACGCTCCCTGGCCTTGGATGAGGCGCGCAGCGGGCGCATGGATATTCTCGCTGATGCTCCACTGAATCTCGGTGAGCTGGACAACTTCGACTACATCCATCCGGCGTTGATGCAGACCGACTACCTGGTCTGGACGCGCAGGGAGTCGCCGCTGGCCTATACCACGGCGGCTGACCTGCACGGCCACAAGGGTGCGGTATCGGAGCGCGCCCGTTTGAGCGCTGAATTCGAAACCTTCGCCGGCCAACAGCTCAGCCTGCAACGCCTGCCGAATCTCACGCCGGCGTTCCAGAAACTGTTACTGGGGGAGGTGGACTACGTGCTGGCGGGACGCTATTCCGGCATGGCCATGGCCCAGACCTTGGGCATGAGTAACGACTTGGTTGCCCATGAGGTGCCTGTCGATCAGCCCGGGTTGTACCTGGCGATTTCCCATAACTCGGCGTGCAATGATCCTTGGCTGCGCGGACAGCTGACCAAAAAGATGACAGAATTGCCCGCGTCCGGTGTCGCGCAAGCCGCGCTGCAGCGCAATCTGGAGCGCTGGAAAGCGCAATTGCAACAACCCGTCGGCACCCCAACAAAGTAGGGATTTACAGTGATTTTTCGACCTCTTTTCGCGGCCCTCGCCGTTGTCGCTCTGGCGGGATGTGCAACCGATCCTGCGCCGAATGAACAAATGCGCCTGACCCAGCAAGCCCTGGAGCAAGCCAACGCGGTCGGGGTCAACGCCGATGAATCGCCCGAACTGAAACTGGCCGAAGAAAAATTCGCCAGGGCCAAGTCCAACATGGCCGACCAATCCTACAAGCGCGCGCGTATGCGGGCCGAGCAGGCCGAGCTGGATGCGCGCCTGGCCGAGGCAAAAGTGCTGACCGCCAAGAGCCAGGAACAATTGAACGTGCTTAATACCCGTATCACTCGCCTGCGCAAGCAACTGCAATTGGGAGACGCGCAATGAGCCCGATGATCCGTGGTTTGAGCTGTGCGTTGCTCTTGGGCAGTGCGGCACTGGGCGGATGCGCCAGCCAGCCCAGCAGCGAGCAGGCATTGCAGCAGGCGAGCGATGACTTCCAGAAGGTCAAGGAAGACTCCAATGTGCTGCGCTTTGCGCCCAAGGATGTGATCCGCGCCGGCGAGTCCCTGGCCCGTGCCGATCGCCTGTCCAGCTACTGGGGGAGCGGCTCCGACGTGGTGCATTACGCCTACCTGAGCCAGCGCTACAGTGCCATCGCCCGCGAACACACCGAGCAGGGCCTCAATGCCGAGCGCGGCACCCAGCTCGAGTTGGAGCGTCAGCGCCTGCAACTGGCCCTGCGCGAAAACAAGCTGGCCAGTGTGCAGCAGCAGGGCAAGTGGGTTGAAGCGCAGATCGCCAGCCTCACCACCCAGACCGACCGAGGCCTGGTGATGACCCTGGGGGATGTGTTGTTCGATACCGGCGAAGCCGAACTGCAAAACTCGGCCAGCCGCACCGTGCTCAAGATCGTGCAGTTTCTGCAACTGAACCCCAAGCGTCGGGTGCGTATCGAGGGCTATACCGACAACACCGGGGGCGAGCAGGAGAACCACAAACTGTCTCGTGACCGCGCCCAATCGGTGGCAGACCTGTTGATGGACCTGGGTGTCGACGACAAGCGTATCGAAGTCCAGGGTTACGGTGATCAATACCCGGTGGAAGCCAATGCCTCCGAGCGTGGCCGCGCGCAGAACCGCCGGGTGGAAATCGTGTTCTCTGACGAGAAGGGCCAACTGGGTGCCGCTCGCTAAAGTCTGACGCAATTGCATGTGGGAGGGGGCTTGCTCCCGATAGCGGTAGTTCAGTTGCAACATCTTCGACTGATACACCGTCATCGGGAGCAAGCCCCCTCCCACATTTTGTCACGCGTACTCCCTTCACAGTTTTTGCTGTCACTACGGTTCGCGCTCGATTATTGTGTTAACTGTCCCCGTACACTTCTAAACTGTGCTGGTATGTTTCACACAAAAATAAAATAGCCGTGAAATCGAGTGCTGCGTCATGACCAATCTGTTGCTTTACCAACGTATTGCCCAGCAACTGGCTGAGGACATCCGGCGCGGTGTCTACCAACCGGGAGAGCGCGTGCCCTCTGTGCGCAAGATGAGCTCCCAGCTCAATGTGAGCCATGCCACGGTGTTGCAGGCCTACGCCAACCTGGAAGACCAGGGGTTGATTCGGGCGCGGCCGCAATCGGGTTATTACGTGCACCAGACCCCGGCACTCACGGCGCCGACGCCAGACATCGCCCGGGTCGAGCGCCCGGGGCTGGTCACCCGCAGCAGCATCATCCAGCAGGTGTTGGTCGAGTCACGCCGTGAAGGCGTATTCCCCCTGGGCGCTGCGGTGCCGAGTGTGGACTACCTGCCGGTACGGGCGCTGCACCAGCAGTTGGCCAAGGTCACGCGGTTCCAGAGCCCACGGGCCTTCAGCTACATGTTCAGCCCCGGCTTTGAACCGTTGCGTCGCCAGGTGGCGATCAGAATGCGCGATGCCGGCGTAGTCGTGGATCCGTCCGAAGTGGTGATCACCCACGGCTGCGTCGATGCGTTGCAGATGTCCTTGCGCGTGCTGACCCGGCCCGGCGACTTGATCGCCGCCGAATCACCGACTTACTACGGCTTGCTGCAACTGGCCGATTTGCTCGGCCTCAAAGTCATCGAGATCCCCAGCGACCCCGCCACAGGCATGAGCCTGGAAGCCCTGCAATTGGCGGCCAACCAATGGTCGATCAAAGCGTTGGTGCTGACCACGCGCCTGAGCAACCCCTTGGGCGGCACCATGCCGGAGGAGCGGCAGAAGCAATTGCTGCGCCTGGCGTCGGATTTCGATATCCAGATCGTCGAGGATGATATCTATGGCGAGCTGATGTTCGAACTGGGCCGCACCAAGGCCCTGAAAGCCTATGACCGTCTTGACCGGGTCATCTATTGTTCGAGTTTTTCCAAGACCTTGTCCCCGGGCGTGCGCATCGGCTGGATGATCGCCGGCAAGTACCAGCAGGAGATTCAGCGCCTGCAAATGTTCAGCACTCACTCCGCCTGCAGCGTCACGCAGATGGGCGTGGCGGCGTACCTGGAAAATGGCGGCTACGACCGTCACCTGCGTTACATTCGCCAGGAATACCGCAAGAACCTCAGCGCCTTCCAGCTGGCGGTACAGCAATATTTCCCCGAAGGCACCCAGATGACCCGTCCGACCGGCGGCTTTATCCTGTGGGTCAGTTTGCCGGGGCGGGTCAATACCCAGGAGCTGCACGTGCGTGCCCTGCAACAGGGCATCAGCATTGCACCAGGGCTGATCTTCAGTAATACCGAACAGTTCAACCACTGTATCCGTCTCAATTGTGGCACCCCGTGGAACCGCGAGGCAGAGCGTGCATTGATGACCCTGGGCATGCTTGCCAGCCAGCTGTGCCAGGAAACTGCAGCAGGCTTTTGAGGGGGGCAGAGGGGACAACATTGATCTGCGCCCTTGTCATGCCACGCACAACAAGCGAGCATATGGCCTTCTGCCGTTAATGCTGTTGGCGATATGACGTCTATTTTCCGCGTAACTTTGGTGATTGGCCTGTTAAGCCTGTGCAACGTCTGCACTGTGCTGGCTGCAACGCCGGTGGCTGACGTTAAACCCGCCGCGAGTGCCGAGCAAAAAACGTCGGTCAAGCAGCCAACGCCCGCAAAAAAAGCCCCAGCCACCGTGAAAAAAGCGGTGAAGACCAAAAAGCGCGCACCTGTGGCGAGCAAGTCCAAGTCGGCCCATGAAGTGGCCCAGACCAAACTGCCACCGGCACAGTTGGACCTGTCCCTGCCTTCGGACATGGTCAGGCACTTGCAACCGATCGGCACCATGCCCAAACCCAAGAGCGTGCCCTTGCTGCCGCCGATGTTTGGCGAAAAGCCTACCGATAACAGCGCGTTCCAGATCAACGGCCGCTTGCTCAGCAATGAGATGAAGCTGCAACTGCGTAACGATGAGCGTCGCGATGTAGAAGGCGCCGCGCTGGATTTCGAATTCAAGCAATAAACTGTTCAGTCACAGGTGACCCGGGTTGCCGACCATCTGTCGTAGACTGGTCGGTCATCTTTGCTTTGTGCGAAAAACCCCTGTTGGACCATTTTAAAACGGCTGTTTAAGGGCGTACTCTAGCCCGGCCATCCTATTGAGTCGTCGAGGACCTGCTGGTCATGAAATGCCGTGAAGGCTGTGGCGCATGCTGCATCGCCCCCTCCATCAGTTCACCGCTGCCGGGAATGCCCCAGGGCAAACCTGCAGGCGTGCGTTGTCTGCACCTGTCGGTGGAACAATTGTGCCAGCTGTTCGGTCAACCGGAACGTCCGGCGGTGTGCAGTGATTTCAAGGCGGATATCGAGGTCTGCGGTAACGACCAGGCCGATGCGATTCGCTTGATCGGCTGGTGGGAGCAAATGACGGCGGCTTGATGGGCTTTACTATCGGAACTTCAACAACAAGGAATACAACGATGGGTTCGCTGAAACGAATGGCTGTGGTGTGCGGTTTTACGATGATGTTCGCGGCCACTGCCCAGGCTGAGGATTGGCAAGTTGCCAAGGACGAAGACGGCATCAAGATTTCGCTGAGCGAAATGGCCGGCTCCAAGTACAAAGCCTATCGCGGTGTGACGGTAATCAAGGCCCCCGTCGCCAAAATCCAGGCTTTGCAGGAAGACGTCGCGGGGGCCTGCGTGTGGATCCATGAATGCAAATCCCAGAAACTCGTCGACAAGAAAGGCGACGAGGCATGGACCTACACCCAGTTCAAGGCGCCGTTCCCTGTGACGGATCGTGATTCGTATATCCACGTCACCACCACCAAAGCCGCTGACGGCAGCATTACGCGCAAGCTGGTAGGCGTGCCGACTTACAAGCCTGAAGAAAAAGGCTACGTGCGAGTGGCCCAGGTTGATGGCTTCTGGAAACTGGTGCCCAAAGGTGCCAATGAAACTGAAGTGACCTACCAGGTACACACCGAGCCAGGCGGCAGCGTGCCGTCGTGGTTGGCCAACAAGTTCGTGGTGGACGCGCCGTTCAACACCTTGAAAGCCTTGAAGGAACACGCTGAAAAATAAGCGCTGTTTGATCAGGTGCCTCCGGGCTTGAGTGGAACGTTTGGCGAGCCCTCAAGGTCCAGATAAATGTTAGCCCACCAATGGGTTTTATCGAGGAGGCACCGATGCAAAAGTGGCAGATTACCTTCGTTGATGATCACGGTGTGAAGTCCGTGGAGCAGTTCACCTGCGAACAAAAGCCCAGCCTCGAAGATGCGGCGCATATGATTCGCAACAAGCTGGTGCCAGTGGCTGCCGAGCTCGACCTCAATGATCTCGAGGGCCGTAAGCCCGAGCCAACGGTAAAGATTCTTAAAGACCAGAACAGTATTCAGATTCTCGATATTTCTCCCTCCGTCTGAATATTCCCTGTCTGCCTTTCAAGCACCTCTGGTGGAGGTGATAGCTTCGCGCTACTCTGCAATCGAGATCAGCGAATGAATCGCTAAGGTCTGGTCTTGTCAGCTACATGCTTGTTTTCCAGCGGTGTTGTTCCTGCCGTAGTACTCGCGCCAGCAGGGCGCGAGCTTCGGGAAGCACGGAAAGTCTATCCATCATTTGAGGAGCACTTTTCATGAGCACAGCCTATCAAGAAGACATCAGCACCAACGTTCTGCGCCGCATGAAAGAAGGCGGTTTTGATTTTTCGCGTTTTCACCCCATCGAGTTCTACGCCATTTTCCCGGATGAGGAACGGGCGCGCAGGGCTGCGGGTCGATTTCGTGGAGAGTCCCTGAATGCCCAGGTCAGTGCGCGCGATGACGGCGCCTGGTACCTGGAGCTGAGCAAGGTCATGTTCGCCACCTACGACGGTATAGGAGACTTTGAGCAAGACTTTGAAGCGGTGGTCGAACCGCTCGGCGGCATCATCGAAGGATGGGGCGTCAAGCAGGAGGTGCGTGGGTTACCCATGTAGCAAGTGTTATGAGCAGCGCAGCGTATCGGCTGACCTTTGGGTCGGCCGTTTTTGTTTGCAGGGCTGCACATCGCAGTCTTGCGCGCAAAAAAAACCACCCGGATAGGGTGGCGGAAAGGGAACCTTGAGGAGTAAATCAGTACAACAGGTAACACATTACCGATTGCGCAAAAGCGTTGGCTGTAGGACATCTCCTGATCAGCTGATGGAAGCGATTATGTGCGGTGTCCGCCGAGCCGTGAAATCAACTCTGACTATGCTGTTGATAGTTAAAGCGCGCGTTGCAATGAAGCACCCCACATCACAGCGGGCGTTCTGCGCACCAGGACGGTGCGGCGAAGCCGCTTGGTTTATTCAACTCATTGATAACCAAGTGTTTATGTCGATGGCACGGGCCTTGCGAAGGTTCTTGCGTCCCAGTGACAAGGAGTACGGCATGATCCGCACTTATTACGATGAAATGTACGATGGGGCAGGGCAGGTGCGCGCCCATTACCGCGAGTTCGCCCGCTGGCTCGCCGATACCCCTGCCGAACTGCTGGCCCAGCGTCGGCGCGAAGCCGATTTGCTGTTCCACCGCGCCGGCATCACCTTCACCCTCTACGGAGACGAGCAGGGCACCGAACGCCTGATCCCCTTCGACACCATCCCGCGCAGTATTCCCGCCAGTGAATGGCGGATCGTCGAACGTGGATGTATCCAGCGGGTCAAGGCGTTGAACATGTTCCTCGCCGACCTGTATCACGAACAGCGCATCATCAAGGCCGGTATCGTGCCCGCCGAACAGGTGCTGGCCAACGAGCAATACCAGTTGGCAATGCAGGGGCTGGATCTGCACCGCGATCTGTATTCCCACATCTCTGGGGTAGACCTCGTACGTGATGGCGATGGCACCTACTACGTGCTGGAAGACAACCTGCGCACGCCCAGCGGTGTCAGCTACATGCTCGAAGACCGCAAGATGATGATGCGTCTGTTCCCCGAGTTGTTCGCCGCCCAGCGCATCGCGCCCATCGACCATTACCCCAACCTGCTGCTCGATACCCTCAAAAGCGCCAGCCCTCTGGATAACCCCAGCGTGGTGGTGCTGACCCCGGGGCGCTTCAACAGTGCGTTCTTTGAGCATGCCTTCCTGGCCCGGGAAATGGGTGTGGAACTGGTGGAGGGCGCGGATTTGTTTGTGCGTGATGATCGCGTGTTCATGCGCACCACCGACGGCCCCAAGGCTGTCGATGTGATCTACCGCCGCCTCGACGATGCTTTCCTCGACCCCTTGGCATTCAACCCCGACTCGATGCTCGGTGTCCCTGGCCTGCTTGCGGCCTATCGCTGTGGCAATGTGGTGCTGGCCAATGCCATCGGCACCGGGGTCGCGGACGATAAATCGGTGTATCCGTTCGTGACAGAAATGATCCGTTTCTATCTGGATGAAGAACCGATCCTGCAGAACGTTCCGACTTTTCAATGCCGCAAGCCTGACGAACTGTCCCACGTACTGGCTAATCTGCCCGACTTGGTGGTCAAGGAAACCCAGGGCTCCGGTGGCTACGGCATGTTGGTTGGCCCGGCGTCCACGACGGCCGAAATCGAAGCGTTCCGTGCGCGTATCAAGGCCAAGCCACACGCCTATATCGCGCAGCCGACCCTGTGCTTATCCACCTGCCCGACCTTTGTCGAAAACGGCATCGCCCCACGCCACATAGACCTGCGCCCGTTCGTGTTGTCCGGCAAGGAAACCCGGGTGGTGCCTGGCGGCCTGACCCGCGTGGCGCTGCGCGAAGGTTCGCTGGTGGTCAACTCGTCCCAGGGCGGCGGCACCAAGGACACCTGGGTGGTCGAGGACTGATGCCATGCTGAGTAGAACTGCCTCGGATTTGTACTGGATGTCTCGCTATCTGGAACGCGCCGAAAACCTCGCGCGTATGCTGGATGTCAGCTATTCGCTGTCGCTGATGCCCCAGGATGGGCGCGGCGATGGCCTGCACGAACTGGCCATGCCGTTGTTGATCACTGGCACGCTGGAGGATTATCACGAGCGTCATGGCGAACTTCATGCCGAACGGCTGCTGCATTTTTTCGCGCTGGATGCGGCCAACCCGGCCAGCATCTACAGTTGCCTTGGCGCCGCGCGGGCCAGCGCCCATGCGGTGCGTGGGCGTATTACCGCCGACATGTGGGAAAACATCAACGCCACCTGGCTGGACATTCGTGACATCGCCCAGCAAGGGCTGAGCCACTACGGTATGAGCCGGTTTTGTGAGTGGGTCAAGGAGCGTTCCCACCTGTTCCGCGGCGCCACCTACGGCACCATCATGCGTAACGATGCCTTCCGCTTTATCCGCCTGGGTACCTTTATCGAGCGCGCCGATAACACCCTGCGCCTGCTGGATGCCCGCTATGAAATGGCCGGCGACCAGGCGGCGGTCAGCGATGGCACCGCTCACGCGTATTACCAGTGGAGCGCATTGCTGCGTGCGCTGTCGTCATTCGAGGCGTACACCGAAATTTATCGTGATGCCCCAGGTGCCCGGCAGGTTGCCGAGCTGCTGCTGTTACGTGCTGATGTCCCGCGTTCACTGCGGGCGTGCAGTGAAGAGATCGACCAGATCCTCGCCAGCCTGCCCGGTCTCAACGGCCGCCCGGCCCAGCGCCTGGCCGCCGAGATGGATGCGCGCCTGCGCTTCACCGCCATCGACGAAATCCTTGAGGAAGGCCTGCACGCCTGGCTGACCGACTTTATCCCCTTGGTCCGCCAGTTGGGCGACGCCATCTACAGTTCTTACCTGGAGGCGGCATGAGACTCTCCATCAGCCACGAAACCACCTACCACTACGAAGACCAGGTACGTGCCAGCATTCAATACCTGCGCCTTACACCCCACGACAGTGAGCGCCAGCACGTGCTGAGCTGGCAACTTGACCTGCCGCGCCCGGTGCGGGCGCAAGTGGACCCGTTCGGCAACATCCTGCATGTGCTGACCCTGGATGAACCCCACGACGCCATCATCATCGGCGCCCGCGGCCAGGTAGAAATTGATGAGTTGCGCGAGGCTGAGCACGAAAGCCAGTCGCCCTTTCCGTTCCTGCGCAGCACGCGCCTCACCGAGCCCGACGAAGCCTTGCGCCGGTTTGCCGAACAACACTGCCATCAGCGTCGCGACCGCACCGCGTTGATCGACCTGATGCAGGCCCTCAACCAGGCGATGATCTACACGCCAGGTGCGACTGCCGTCGATACCTGCGCCGCCCAAGCCTTCGCGGGCGCGGCGGGCGTGTGCCAGGACCACACCCATGCGTTCCTGGCCTGCGCGCGCAGCCTGGGGATTGCTGCGCGGTATGTGTCGGGGTATTTGTACACCGAAGACAGCGCGCACCTGGCCAGCCATGCCTGGGCCGAAGCCTGGCTGGATGGCGCCTGGTACAGCTTTGACGTGACCAACCAACTGGCCCGTCCGGAGCGGCATTTGAAGCTCGCCGTGGGCCTGGACTACCTCGACGCCTGCCCGGTACGCGGTATGCGTCGTGGCGGCGGGCATGAGCAGATGCATGCCAAGGTATTTGTAGCCCCGACCTTGGTTTCCGTGCAGCAGCAATAAACTTCCTGAGCACAGCAGGCCAGATGTGGGAGGCTTAAGGTTGCTGTTTACGCCCCGCCATATGCTGCAAATACCCCACCAGCAAATCCAGCTCGTGGTCTGGCAACACGCTGGCGGCAAACGCCGGCATCTTGGCCTGTGGCCAGTGCCTCAGGCTTTGTGGGTCGCGGATGTAGCGCTTGAGGAAATCGCCACCGAAATACTCGGTCGGGTTATAGGGAATATTCAGGTCCGGCCCCATTTGCGCATCGCCGGCACCATTGAGGCGATGGCAAACCATGCAGTTCTTCTGGAATAACGCAAAGCCTTGGTTCACCGGGTCATCCGCCGCCAGCTTCGGGTCGGGCAGCAACGCTGGAAAGCGCTCGGCGACCGTCTGCAATTGCTTGATCGTGGAAATCTGGAAGGGCCATTGTTCCGGGCTGATATGCCCGGCTTGGGGGTTGGTCCACACCAGGTAGAACGGCCCGGCGCTGGGTTTTCCTTGCGCCAGCGCCGGCCACGGATGGGCCGGGTCTTCCACGGCCAGCCAGGCGCGTGCACCGGTTTTTTCCAACAAGGGCGCGGCGGTGAGTTCGGCGGCAAAGCCATCAAGGGCAACGGCTTGCAGGTGGTTCGCAGGCTTCAGGCCCGGCAGGAGTACCGCCAGGGGCACCGCGCGATAGGTCATGTCGCGCTTGTAAGACACGTCGTCGACGATTTGTACGTCCTGCGCCTCGGGGTGCTTGAGCAACTGCGCGGTCTGCCAGGTCTTGCTGGCGTGGTCCAGCTCAATGGTCAATTGCGCAGCCGCAGCGGGTAGGCTCAGCAAAGCAGTAAAAAAAGCGAGGATCAGTTTCAAGGCACAGGCCCGACGATAAATGGCGATAGCGCACAAGATACCCGAAACGCACAGGTAAAAAGACAGCGCCCGCAACGGTAGCGCTAAGCGCAGTATCCCGGCAGGTGCTGCCAAACGCTGCTGGTCCGGTGCTGTGTGAGCACGAAGACCGGGTGCTGGGTCGTCACCCGATAACCTTGGTTAAATTGGGCAAGATCAGAATCAGTGTGGTGGCGAACAGAATAAGTCCCGCCTGACGTACTTTCGAATGTTTGAACATGGCTGACTGCCTATTTGTTGTTATTCCTGAGCGTCAAATGCGTGCCGGTTTATTTCAGTATCGCGAGATGACATTGCACTTTTCTTACAACTGCTCCAGCAAAACCCGGCAGCAGTGTCCTACAGGTTCAACCTTAGAGCGCCCGATCTTCTTCGCTTAGATCCATTTCATATCAGCTAATCAGCATTTGCGCTAAAAACGGCATGAGGCTTATTGCCATCTTGGCGCGAGCCCTAGGGCTAGACAGCTAAAACGATTAATCAGGTAATTCCCGTAGCTACCTACCGTTCGTCCGAGCGAGGGGGTCAAAAGCAATGAGCGCATCCGTCATTGAAACCGTGTCAATCGGGCCTAAGGTAGGGGGCATACACCCACAGCGGTTCGAGGATGTCATGACCCAAGCTTTGATCTTTGATGCGATACGCACGCCCCGGGGCAAAGGCAAGGCCGATGGTGCCTTGCACAGCGTCAAACCGGTAAACCTGGTGGCCGGCTTGCTCACGGCGCTGGCACAACGCAGCGACCTCGACACCCGCCAAGTGGATGACATCGTCCTGGGCTGCGTCACGCCGGTGGGCGACCAGGGCGCCGATATCGCCAAGACCGCCGCCCTGGTGGCGGACTGGGACATCAGCGTCGCCGGCGTCCAGGTCAATCGCTTCTGCGCCTCGGGGCTGGAAGCAGTCAACCTGGGGGCAATGAAAGTGCGTTCCGGCTTCGAAGATCTGGTCGTGGTGGGTGGCGTCGAATCCATGTCCCGCGTGCCCATGGGCAGCGATGGCGGCGCCTGGGTGCTCGACCCGCAAACCAATATGCACAGCCACTTCACCCCTCAAGGTATTGGCGCTGACCTGATTGCCACGCTGGAAGGGTTCACTCGCCAGGATGTGGACAGCTTTGCCCTGCAGTCACAACAGAAGGCCGCCAGGGCGCGGGCGGACGGTTCCTTCAACAAGTCGTTGATCGCGGTGCAGGATCAGAACGGCATCGTGCTGCTGGATCATGACGAATTTATCCGCGGCGACTCCACCCTCGAAGGCTTGGGCAAGCTCAAGCCCAGCTTCGAAATGATGGGCCAGATGGGCTTTGACGCCACCGCGCTGCGGGTCTACAGCCATGTGGAACGCATTGACCATGTGCACACACCGGGCAACAGCTCCGGCATCGTTGATGGCGCGGCATTGATGTTGATCGGCTCCGAGGCCAAGGGGCGCGAGTTGGGCCTGCAACCGCGGGCGCGCATTGTCGCCACGGCAGTCACCAGCACCGACCCGACCATCATGCTCACCGGCCCCGCACCGGCCACCCGCAAGGCGCTGGCCAAGGCTGGCCTGCGGGTAGAAGACATCGACCTGTTCGAAGTCAACGAAGCGTTTGCCTCGGTGGTGCTCAAGTTCATCAAAGACATGGGCATCGACGCCGCACGGGTCAACGTCAACGGCGGTTCCATCGCCATGGGTCACCCATTGGGCGCCACCGGTTGCGCCATCCTCGGCACCCTGCTCGACGAGCTGGAGGTGCGCCAGCAACGCTACGGCCTGGCCACCCTGTGTGTCGGCGGTGGCATGGGAATCGCCACCATCATCGAGCGCCTCTGAGCTCAAGGAATTTGTCATGACCGATGCCATTCGTTACGAAAAAGGCCAGGACCAGATCGTGGTACTGACCCTGGACATGCCCGGCCAGAGCGCCAACACCATGAACGCCGTCTACCGCGAAGCAATGGAGGCCACCGTCACGCGCCTGGAAGCAGAAAAGGACCAGATTGCCGGGGTGGTGATCACCTCGGCCAAGAAGACCTTTTTTGCCGGTGGCGACCTCAATGAACTGATCAAGGTCGACAAGGCCCAAGCCAAGGATTTCCATGACAGCGTACGGGTGCTGAAAGCGCAGTTACGCCGCCTGGAAACCCTCGGCAAGCCGGTGGTGGCCGCGATCAATGGCGCGGCCTTGGGCGGTGGCTGGGAAATTTGCCTGGCCTGCCATCATCGGGTCGCTCTGGACGACAAGTCCGTGCAGTTGGGCCTGCCCGAAGTCACCCTTGGCCTGTTGCCGGGCGGCGGCGGGGTGGTGCGCATGGTGCGGATGCTGGGTCTGGAAAAAGCCCTGCCGTATTTGCTCGAAGGCAAAAAAGTCCGGCCCGCCCAGGCACTGCAAGCAGGCTTGATTGATCAATTGGCGGCTGATCGCGATGAGCTGCTGGCCAAGTCCCGCGCCTGGATTCTCGCCAATCCCGAGGCCAGGCAACCCTGGGACAACAAGGGGTATCAGATCCCTGGCGGCACGCCGTCCAACCCCAAAGTCGCGCAGATGCTCGCCATTGCCCCGTCGATGTTGCGCAGCAAAACCAATGGCTGTTTCCCGGCACCGGAGAAAATCCTCTGCGCCGCCGTTGAAGGTGCCCAAGTGGATTTCGACACCGCACACCTGATCGAAACCCGCTACTTCACCGAACTGGTGACCGGGCAGGTGGCGAAAAACATGATCGGCACCTTCTGGTTTCAGCTTAATGAAATCAATGCCGGCAGCTCACGCCCACAGGGTTTTGCCCCTCACGTCACCCGTAAGGTCGGTGTGCTCGGCGCCGGGATGATGGGTGCGGGCATCGCCTATGTCAGTGCCTGTGCGGGGGTCGAGGTGGTGCTCAAAGACATCAATCTCGCCGCCGCCGAAAAAGGCAAAGCCCATAGCGCTGCCTTGCTGGACAAGAAAGTCAGCCGTGGGCAATTGACCGCCGAACAGCGCGAAGCCACCTTGGCGCGCATTCACCCTACGCAGGATGATGCTGACCTGGCCGGCTGTGACCTGATCATCGAGGCGGTGTTCGAAGACCGCGAACTCAAGGCCAGGGTCTCGGCCGCCGCACAAAGCGTGGTCGGTGCCGATGCGGTGATCGCCTCCAACACTTCCACTTTGCCCATCAGCGGCCTGGCCACGGCGGTGCCGGACCCATCCAGGTTTATCGGCCTGCACTTCTTCAGCCCCGTGGACAAGATGCCCCTGGTGGAAATCATCAAAGGCACCCACACCAGCGATGAGACCCTGGCCCGCGGTTTCGATTTCGTCCTGCAAATCAAGAAAACCCCGATTGTGGTCAACGACAGCCGTGGCTTCTTCACCTCGCGGGTCTTTGGCACCTTCACCAACGAAGGCATTGCCATGCTCGGCGAAGGCGTGGCCGCGCCGATGATCGAGACCGAAGCGCGCAAGGCCGGGATGCCGGTGGGGCCGCTGGCGGTGTCCGATGAAGTGTCCCTCAGCCTGATGAGCCATATCCGACAGCAAACCGCCAAGGATCTGCAGGCCGAAGGCAAGGCACTGCCGAATCATCCGGCGACAGCGGTGATTGATTTGCTGGTGAATGAATACAAGCGCACCGGCAAGGCGGCGGGCGGCGGTTTTTACGATTACCCCGCCGGTGGTCAGAAGCACCTGTGGCCAGAGTTGAAAGCCCGGTTCGAACGGCCCGGCAATCGAATTTCACCCCAGGACGTGCGCGACCGCTTGCTGTTTATCCAGGCCATCGAAACCGTGCGCTGCGTGGAGGAGGGCGTGTTGATGTCCACGGCTGACGCCAACGTCGGTTCGATCTTCGGCATCGGCTTCGCCGCGTGGAGTGGCGGCGCGCTGCAGTTTATCAACCAATACGGGCTGAACGATTTTGTCGCCCGCGCTCGTTATTTGGCCGAAGAGTATGGGGAGCGCTTCTCACCACCGACGTTGTTGCTGGAGAAAGCGGCACAGGGCGAAGTGTTCGGCTGAGCAAAATGTGGGAGGGGAGCTTGCCTTGAGGGTGTATTTCAAGGCAGGCTCTGGGGTGTGCAATATTCCCATCGCCGTGTCAGGTATTTTTTATGTCGCTACGCGTCTGCATCCTGGAAACCGATATCCTGCGTCCAGGCTTGATCGATCAGTACCAAGGTTACGGGCAGATGTTCAAGCGCCTGTTCGCCAAGCAACCGATTGCCGCCGAATTTGTCGTCTACAACGTGGTGCAGGGCGAATACCCGCCGGATGACGAGGTGTTTGACGCGTACCTGATCACCGGCAGCAAGGCCGACTCATTCGGCACTGACCCCTGGATCCAGACCCTCAAGGCTTATTTGCTCACACGGTACGAGCGTGGCGACAAGTTGCTGGGTGTGTGCTTTGGCCATCAGTTGCTCGCCCTGCTACTGGGCGGCAAGGCCGAGCGTGCCAGCCAGGGTTGGGGCATGGGCACCCACGCCTACAAGCTGGATGCCAAGACGCCATGGATGAGCCCCGAGGTGCCGGAGCTGACGCTATTGATCAGCCACCAGGATCAAGTCACCACGTTGCCGGACAATGCCACGGTCATCGCTTCCAGCGAGTTCTGCCCGTTCGCCGCTTACCACATCGGCGATCAGGTGCTGTGCTTCCAGGGCCATCCGGAATTTATCCATGATTATTCCCGCGAGTTGCTGGAGATTCTTCAGACAACCCTGGGTGAGAAGGTCTACACCAACGGCGTGGCCAGCCTGGATCGCGACCACCACGGCGTAACCGTGGCGGAGTGGATGATGCGCTTTGTCGCGCACAAGCCGGATACCGCGGCCTAAAGCCAGCCTGAACGCTTGAAGCTGGCCCACAAACCGCCACAGCCCACAGCGATAAACCCGAGCACCGCAAAATAGCCGTAATGCCATTGCAGCTCGGGCATGTTCTGAAAGTTCATCCCGTAGATCCCCGCCACCGCCGTGGGGAACGCCAGGATCGCCGCCCACGCGGCGAACTTGCGCTGCACCACGCTCTGGCGCGACGCCTCCAGCAACACACCGATCTCGATGGTCTGGCTGGCAATGTCGCGCAGGGTGGTGAGGTCTTCCATCTGCCGCGTAACGTGGATTTGCACATCGCGGAAATACGGGCGCATGTTCTTGTCGATAAACGGGAAGCTGAGCTTCTGCAACTCCTGGCTGATTTCCACCATCGGCGCCACATGACGCTTGAGCCGCAGCACGTCACGACGCAGGCCGTGGAGGTGCTGGATATCGCGCTCATTGAGTGAGCTGCACAATACGTTGCGCTCCAGCTCATCGATCTCGGCGTGGATCGCTTCGCTGACCGGCTGGTAGTTTTCGGTGACAAAATCCAGCAGCGCATAGAGTACGAAATCTTCCCCATGCTCCAGCAACAGCGGCCGCGCCTCACAGCGTTGGCGCACAAATCCGTAGGACGCCGAGTGACCGTTGCGTGCGGTGATGATGTAGCCGTTGCCGGCAAAAATATGGGTTTCGATAAACTCCAGCTTGCCGTTCTCGCGCACCGGTGAGTAGGTGACGATAAACAGCGCGTCGCCGAAGGTTTCCAGCTTCGGGCGGCTGTGTTTTTCCATGGCGTCTTCGATGGCCAGTTCATGCAGGTTGAACTGGCGTTGCAGGTTGTTCAACTCCTGGGCGCTGGGCTCTTCCAGGCCGATCCACACAAAGTGTCCGGGTTTGGCGGCCCAGGCCGCGCCTTCATCGAGGGTGATATCCGAGACTTTCTTTCCGGCGCTGTAGACGGCGGCCGCAACAACTCTACCCATGGTGCTGATCACTTCTTATTAAGAGGACAGATATTGGGCAGCTTAGCCTGAATGGCGTTCCGTTGTTGCTGACTGATATTGCCCATTCCCTTGTGGAGCGAGCTTGCTCGCGAAGATCATCAACGATGACGCAGCGCTATCAGATGACCCGCGTCGCTTACACGGTTTTCGCGAGCAAGCTCGCTCCTGCAAGTTCACGGTCCATTGTTTCAATGCATGCGGTCATTTGCGCATGACAGTCCAGCATCAATTGAGGGATGTCATCCACCGTCATGCCAGTTGTAGGAATCGGCGGCAACGACCGTATCAGTACTTCCCCGCTGTTCCAGCGGTTGAGCTGCATCTGCGTTACATAATTGCTGACACACACCTGCACGATAGGCACGCCGGCCGCAATCGCCATATGAAACGCACCTTTCTTGAACGGCAACAGCCCTTTACCCAGGTTGCGCGTACCCTCCGGGAACACCCAGATCGACGTGTCCTTGTGTTGCAAGGTCTGGGTGGTGGTGAGCATGGCGCGTCGGGCCTTGTGCGCATTACCGCGGTCGATCAGCACATTGCCCGCCAGCCAGAACAACTGGCCGAACAGCGGCACCCATTTCAGACTTTTCTTGGCGATACATACGGTGCGGTGCGGCACTACATTGCCAAGTACAAACAGGTCGTAGTTGGACTGGTGGTTGGCGATCACCACACAGGTGCCGGGCTTGTTGCGCAGCGAGTCGACATCCGTCTTCACCTTCAGGCGCAAGATCCACATGGCTGGCAATGCGTAAAGGCGGGCGCAGAGGCGGCTGTTGTCCGGATTGAATGGCCGGCATACCCCTAAAAGTACGCCCAATACCCCTGCGATCATAAAGTGCAGGCCCATCAACAACATACGTAACAGAAAAAGCATCGAAGCGGCCCATTGGGACAAAAGGTGGCGCAGTGTACGGATGTGCACTGTATTCGGCAATTGCCCCTACAGAGGTGGGAGATAGGCGATGTTTAAGCGCATGTTTCCACATATGCCCACAAAGGCCGGCTAGAGCGGCTACGGATATGTCGGATTCATTTGTAAGAAAAAGCCCGACGCTAGGTCGGGCTTAGGTAAGACGGGTGTAGGCATTAACTCAGATTGTGGCCCTGATCCTGGATGATCGCATCATCCAGGGCTTCCAGCAGTGCGCGGCGCACTTTCAACTTGGTGTGCTTGTGGGCATTCATATTGATCTTCTTCAACTGACGTGCCGCTTCCAGTGCGGCTGCGTGCAATTCCTCCGGTGCTACCACCTTATCGAGGAAGCCCGCTTGCAAGGCGCCTTGCGGGTCAAACATCTCGGCATTGATCACTGACCGATGGAACGCCGACTTGCGCAGCCGATCCCGCGCCAACTCGATACCGGCGTGGTGCATGGTCATGCCAATCGCGACCTCATTCAAACCAATGCTGAACGGGCCTTCGACGCCGATACGGTAATCGGCCGACAACAACAGGAACGCGCCCTTGGCTACCGCATGGCCCGGGCAAGCCACAATCACCGGGAACGGGTGCGCCAACAAGCGCCGCGCCAGGGTCGAGCCCGACGTCACCAGGCTGATCGCTTCTTTAGGGCCGGCAGTCATCACCTTCAAATCATAACCACCCGACAAAATCCCCGGCGTGCCCGTGATGATCACCACCGCCCGATCCGTCACGGCCTTATCCAGCGCAGCATTGAATTCACTGACCACCGCCGGAGAAATGGCATTCACCTTGCCGTTGCTCAGGGTCAGGGTCGCGATACCGTCTTCGAAGTGGTAGGCAATCAACTCACTCATGACGCGGTTCCTTGTAGGGTTTGTTATAGAGGTAGATGCGCAGACGTTACTCACCACGCCCGCGCTGGTAAAGCGCCGTGACTGACTACCCAGTCAGGCTTTTCCTGCATCCCCAAGGGTAGACGGCCCGCAGCAGGGCGCAGCAACCGTCCCAGACGCCTGCCGCCGGTGCCCGAGAATGGCACAATCATCACCCCTTGCCGGGCGGGGAATGGCATAACCGTCTAACCGCATGAAAATTCTGAAAAAAACCTTTGCCATCAGAAAGGCTTTCGACTACATTAGCGCGCCTCGACAGACTGAACTGGTTTGCCGAGATACGGTGAAGTGTCCGAGTGGCTTAAGGAGCACGCCTGGAAAGTGTGTATACAAGAAATTGTATCGAGAGTTCGAATCTCTCCTTCACCGCCACATTTAGTAAACGCAAACCCCTGATTTTCCTAGAGAAAGTTGGGGGTTTGTGGTTTTTGGCGTCTAAAAAAGCGTGATATGGGACAGATCTGGGACAGATTGCTGGTTCTCTTATACGAGCGCGGTATCCCTTTTCCTGCTTCGCTGTGCATACAATTGGCCAGCATCCCAGGAGCCTTTTGCCATGAGCACGCATACCTGTCCCAGCTTTGCTGAGTGGTTCAAAGTCGTTGACCTCAGTGGCGCGTTTCCAAGAGGTAGGAGCGTGACAGCATTATCTGTCCTGCCTGTGGTGCCAAGGTGAGTATTGAGGTCGCCAGTGCAGTTGTGTTCACCAACGCTTTACGTGCCGAAGAAAAGGTCTCGCATGAGCTTGAAGTGAGTCCTCGGTCCCCGAGTCAGAATTCAGTGCGTTTATGGTAGACAGGTTATTCCATCTGGGTATCAAGGCGCGGCGGGATACTTTATCCGGTAACGCCAAACAAGTGATTGCGGCTACGTCAGGGCGCACACTCAATTTCAATACATTAAGAGCTGGGATTATATGGATATTAGAATAAAGAAATTCAAAAAAATTGATGATGTCGCCGTAACTTTAGCACCATTGAATATCTTTATTGGTGCGAATAATTCTGGGAAAAGCAGCTTTATACAAGGTATTCAGTTTGCTATTTCAGGTTGCCAAACATTGAATCTTAAAGGTGGCGTTTGGGGTAAGGGAGTTAAAACCTTGTCGTTGGACTCAAGTGAATACCTATATACTCCAACCAATAATATTGAGTATCTTTACCACGGAAAGAGATTGACGGGGTCGCGGACAAAGACGGCTAGGAATTGGATTGAGTTTGTTTTGACTGATGGTAAGACTTCAACGCTAAAAATATCAAAAGGTAAAAATGGGGGGTTTACGACTAGTCTTATTGGAAAAGACTTGGGAGAAAAGCTCAGCGATATTGAAAAACCTTACTGCGTATATGTTCCAGGGATTGCTGGGGTGCCAACGCAAGAGAAGTATGAAGTAGCTATTACGGTCAAAAAGTCTGCAACGCGTGGGGATAGTAATAACTATCTGAGAAATATTTTATATTCGATTAGTAAAGACGGCGAGCGCTGGAGGGCATTTAAGGATTCAGTAAATAGTATTTATATAGATATTGATGTGGTTGCAAGATTTGATGAGCATAAGTCGGAGTTTATTCATGTTTTTGTAATCGATGGCAATCTTGAGTTGCCTTTGGATTCCGTAGGTACAGGACTGCTTCAGGTAATCCAGATATTTGCATATATAGAGTATTTCAATCCTAGAGTGATTTTGTTGGATGAGCCCGACTCTCATATTCACCCAACAAAACAAAAGCTGCTAGCTAAAGAACTAGCTAGACGGGCTGATGAAAATCATGATCTGAGAATTGTTTTTTCAACCCATTCAAGATACATATTGGACGCTCTCGAAGATAAGGCGAATGTCGTTCACTTTCAGGATGGTAATGTTTTTCAAGATGTAAAAGGTAGTAATATTTTATTGGATATTGGCGCGGCGGATGCTGATTATTTGTTTGCGAAGAAAGCATTGAAGTACGTTATTGTGACGGAAGATAAGGTCGATAAGATAGATGAGAAGAAAGACTTTCTGAAAAAGTTTTTGATTGCTAACGGACTCAATGAAGAAGAGTTTGTATTGCATTCATATGAAGGCTGTACAAAAGTTGATTTTGCAAAAATACTTCAGGGTTTTGTTCGGAAGCAGATCCCGACAGTTAAGGTTATTGTGCATATAGACAGGGATCAAAAAATAGATAGCGATAGGGAAGTGCTGAAGTTACTTGCCGACTGTGAAGCACGAGACCTGATTTTTTTCATGACTAAGCATCAAGAGGTGGAATCTTATTTTTGCACGCCTCTGCATATTCATAATGTGTATGGTGTTCCGCTACCCGAAGCAGAAAAAAAGTATAATGAGTTTATAGTTGAGCTGGCAGATGAAACTAAACGGAAGCTTTCGAATTTTATCTTAAGGGATAGACCAGAGCTTAGTTTGAATAAAGATGGCCGTAGGGATATAGATGTTATAAATAAACTCGTTGCTCAATGGTATGAGCTGTACGGTGAACAGCTCACCCCAGGTAAAGAGTTATTGGGAAAGGTTAAAAATTATGCACAAGTGGTATTGGGCAGAGATCCTAATGAAATATTGAATATTTCGGATGGTTTGGCCTCCGATGAATTCAAAAAACTATTAGAAGTGTAAGTGAGGGATAAGCGGGTAATGCTTGTAGAGGGCTCATCTAGGCTTAGCCCGCTTATCCAAAGTTAATGATTCTTCTGACCATTAGCATCCGATTGTGAATGCAAAATCCACAGCTAGAGTTTTAAAGCGAGTTGTAACATTCCAACTACGTCGGGTCCATCCTCGTTGATCCAAATTCCATAATGTTGGCGGATCATGTTCCCATTGGTATGTCCCATCTGTTCTGCTATCCAGTCGATCGAAGCCACACCGGTGGTCAGCAACTGGCTGGCGTACGTGTGCCGGCATTGACCTAGTAGAAAAGGGGACGGATTTATTTGATTTTCGGATTTATTTGATTTTCGCTTCACCACCAATTTGAAGCAAACAGCCCCTCTGGTTTCAGAACCGGAGGGGTGTAGTTTTTGAGTCTCAAAATGTAGGTTTCTTAGATCATGCGCACGGCACGTCCATTCGTCGTCCAATGACATCGAGCAAATCACACCCGTCCCGCAGAGGAATCGAGCAGAGCAGTGCAAAATCACTGAGCACCACCGCATCACTACTGATTTCACTACGTAGAGCAAGGTTCTCAAGGACTTGTGTAACGGCACGAAGTCGATAGGTCGCGGCGTCGAGGAGTATTTCCAATGGCACGGTGGTATCGACAAAAAGGGCAGGTGTGGCGCTGTCGTTGCTGGTAAGTGCTATGTATTGGTTCATGCGTAAAGTCCGTTCGCTTGGAGGGGTAGAAGCCACCTATTTGTCGCCAAACAAAAGGTGGCAACTGTACGCAGGTTGGCGAACCGGCATAAGAACGGACAAAGACCGGCAGACCCGAGGGTCTCCCACGCACAGCTACCATTGAGCAGCTTATTGCGTGCAGGGGCATCCCGCAAATCAGCCGGGAGGCTTTTGCCATCTTATAGTCGAGTCGCCAAACCCGGTCGCCATATGGGCGACCAAAAGACTATAGGCATTGAGGTTTTAAAACGGCAGCCTGTCGCTTCTGAGTAATGTGTAGGACGTTGCCCAAAGCCACCAACCCCTGTGCGATTGAAGGCGCACATGTAGCTCGAACCTACTCTGGCGACGGGTGGTGTGATCATGACCCGTTGCATTGACTCACAACCGTAGCCGTTTCCTCGAGGCTCCCCGTTGATCCTGGCTCAAGCAGCTGAACAAATCGGGTATCTTTAGCCGACTCAGCCGCCAGTTTTCCTCAGGCTCAGCGCATGATCGATTGTTTAGGGAAGAATGGAATGACTCTCAGGGTGATGGTAGTTGGTGGCTACGGCAATTTCGGCAGCATCGTTTGTCGTCATCTAGTATTGGCGCCGGGTATTGAGGTGGTGATCTCTGGCCGCGACCCACACAAGCTGCAGCGCAAGTTGGATGAGCTGAAAAACCAATCGGGCACCCTCTGCGAAGGCTGGTGCGGCGATGCCATGGAAGCCGGGTTCGCCTCGGTTTTGCGGTCGATGAACATCAAGTTGGTGATCCACACAGGCGGTCCGTTCCAAGGACAATCCTATGCCGTCGCCCAGAGTTGCATCGACGCTGGCGTGAACTACTGCGACTTGTCCGACTGCCGCACCTTCGTCAACGGCGTGAGCATGCTGGATGCACAAGCACGGCAGGCAGGCGTGGCGATCCTTAGCGGGTGCAGCTCGGTGCCGACCCTGTCGTCGGCCATCATCGATCAGTACCGCTATCGCTTCACCCGTATCGACTCGATCGAGCACGGTATTTCCTCCTCGGCCAAGATGCCGGGCCGGTCCACCGTCGAAGGTGTGCTGGCTTACGCGGGCAAACCCATCAAGCAGCTCAGGCATGGCCAGGTGCATGAAGTGCTGGGCTGGCAGGACCTGACGCTGCGCAAGATGCCTGGGCTTGGCACGCGGGTGCTGGCGAATGTGGACGTGCCCGACATGGATATCTTTGCTGGCCGCTATGGTGCCCACACCCTGAGCTTCAAGGCTGGTGCGGGGCTCAAGCTTGGCGGTGTTGCTAACTATCTGCTGGCCCAGGCGCTGCGGTGGGGCGTCGTGCGTGACCATCTTGCCTGGGCTGCACGACTGCATCGGCTGGGTACTTGGTTCGAGCGCTTTGGCGATGGCAAAAGCGCGTTGTACATCGACGTGAAAGGCCTCGGTAAAGAAGGGCAATCGCTGTCCCTGCTGGTGCAACTGACGGCGCTGAATGACAAAGGCCCGGAAATCCCCAGCTGCGCCGCTGTTGCTCTATCCCTCAAAATTGCCCAAGGCTATGTGCCCGAACCCGGCGCGCGGCCATGCATTGGCGAAATCACTGTCGACGAATACATGAGCGCTATCAACGACCCGGCGAACCTCAGCCTGGCCGTGCAATTCTCTGACGGGCAGGGCTGACCCATGCTCTATCTGGGCCTGAAGTACATCCACATCATTGCGGCGATTTTCCTGTTCGGCTTCGGCATGGGCTCGTATCTGTATCTGATTGCCGCGAGCCGTACGGCCAACCCGCAAGTGATCGCCCATGTGGCGCGGATGGTGGTGCAGTTTGATACCTGGATTACTACGCCGGCGGGCGTCATTCAGATCATCACCGGCTTTCTGCTGATCAAGCTTGCCGGGATTCCGTTGAGCATCGAATGGGTGCTGACTTCACTGATCATCTTCTTGTGCGTGGGGGCGCTTTGGCTGCCGGTGCTCGTGCTGCAGAAGCGTTTGCAGCGGATGGCGCTCAGTGCGGTTGAGACGGGCAGGGCGCTCGATGATGGCTACCGCAGCATCTATAGGAAATGGTTCTGGATGGGTGTTTTCGGGTTTTCGGGGATGTTTGTGATCGTGCTGATCATGGTGACGAAAATGACGCCATGGCAGTTGATTGGGCTGTTTATGTGTTGCTGATATCAGCACTGGCAGCTGCACTTGAGACGATCGAGCCGAAATAAATGCCCGCTCAGGGCTTGGTATTCCAAGCCACCGCACACAAGGCCAACCCCGTCACATTCAGCGACACTGGATTAAACGCTTCCCTGAGCATCGCCGGGCTCAATATAGCGACATCCACCAGCAATGCCGTCAGCGCAGTCGCAGCCACTGTAATCGGCCAGGCACTGCGTGGCGAAAGCAGTATCCATGCCGCCAGGACAATCTCACCAATCCCCGCCAGCGTAGCGAACAACTGCACCTGTTCGATCCCGTGCGCCTGGATCATTGCCCGCTCACCCTGGCTTAGCCACAGCAGCTTTGGCACCAGCCCATGGTAGGCAAACATGAACGCCAGGCCGCCCCGGGCGATCCAGTTGATGCGTACCAAGGTATTCATGGCTGATCCTTTAAAAAACGCTGTTCATGATCCGGGTTCGGCAACAGGCAGGTGTCGTATTTCCCGAAGAGCCGATAGCGATTGTGCGCGATGCGGTCGTAAGCCCAATCCCGAAGGATGCGCGGGATGGCGCGCAGGAGCAGCAATGGGCGCCAGCGGGCAGGCAGTTGCGCAATGATTTCGAACGCCGCCTCCGAACGCTCCCAACAGTGCCGGTCGCGGATCACTGCGATGGTGTCGAACTGATCCAGCGGCAACCCCGCCCATGCCAGCAGCGCCTGGCCCTCGGGCGACTGCACGGCAGCTAATCGCAAGCGCTGTTGGTGGTCGTGGCGGATCAGAAACCTTGCCCAACCGTTGCACAGCTTGCACACACCGTCGAACAACACCACGGTTTCGCCGGGCTTGAGGAATGGCGCAGGGGTAGGGTGGGTTTCGGAGGCAGGCATGTGTATGGGTCCAGTCGGGCCGGGTTAGTCTGATCATACCTGCCTTCGCCCAAACTGTGCTGTTTGGGGTTAGCTACCCCAATGAGCTTCAGGGGGCGCGTCGATGTTTCGAAGGCAGATCTGTCACCGCTTCAAGGCGATTCTTCGGTACTCAGAAACGGTCCGACTGAGCCAAATGGGTAACTGTTCATGCCAATACGCAAAGGCGCTATCGGGCTAGCTGCAGCGCCGATCAGCAGGACGTTGTCGATAACAATGGTCTCTCCCGGCGCCCGATTATCTGCGGCGACGATGAGGTAATAAGTACCGCTGTTTTTCACTGTACCGGTCAAGGCTTGGTTGATGACTCCGACTATGCCGGTGGCCTTGCCAAAGCCTTCGCCTTGCACATTACCCTGGGTATCGATGAGGATTAAATACGGGTTCAAAGCGTATTTGCTGAATCCTAAACAAGCGTTGACGCACCAAGAGTTAACGTTGATATGGAAGACTTTGTCTTTAACCAGGGTAGTGCTGAACACTCGATAATTAGAGGGCGTTCCATTGATCAGGATACGAGGTTCTGCGGCGGTAATTTTCCATTGAGGTGGTCGCCAACCGGGGTCGACAGGCATGGGTACTGCCTGCGAAATATGCAGGGCTTCCACCGGTGTGAGAGCCAAAGGCGTCTGGCTGTTTTTGACTTGGTCTACAAACAGCGTTGCTGGATTGCTTGAACACGCAGTTATAAAAAAACAGAAGAGTGATACAAACAATATTCGCATGGCTGCTTCCCTTAATCGGCTGCTCTCGACTTAGCACACCCGCCTATCACTTGCGCTAAAAAGCCGCTGTCTCATACCGAGATCAAGCGGCTTTTTCACACTTATTGCGCGGTTTTCAGCTTGATCACATCACCGGAAATCTTGGTGGTGTAGCCGTTCAATACCCAGGCCCAGAACCACTTCTCCTGCACTTGGGTGTTGATCAGCGCGTCGCCGCCTTTGGCCTTGATGGCTGCATTCTGGGCGCGTACGAAACGGTTGTTCTGGCCGATTGGGATGACGCCCAACAGCATGATGCCGGTGGCGCTGGCTTCGCTGTGGCCGAGGACGGTGTATTGGCTGGCGTCGTATTGCTGGGTTTTCATGGCGGTGCCGGTGCAACCTGCCAGGGTGAAACCAAGAACAGCTGCTGCAACTACTTTACTGACGTATTTCACTTGAAACTCCATGGACTCAACCTCGAGATTCAATTCCCGAGGGGGCGACACTTTAAGCGCTCGGTTGGCAGATTGAAAACAATCTGCCCAGGTTTCATGTTCAGGCTTGTGCGTGCGCCCAGGCGATCAAGCTCGGGTCTGAAGGTTATGCGCTTCTGCGTGCCAGCAAACTCCGGATCAACCGCCCATACACCACGGCATTGATCAATATCACCACCGCCCCCAGCAGCAGTTGAATATTCGCCGTCAGCCCGGCGGGGTAGATCAGCGTCAGGATGTAGTGCTCGATAAACCCACCGCCATAACCGTCTTGCCCGGCCAGGTGACGAAACAGGTTTTCCCAGCGGGTGAGGGGGCAGGGCAGGTGCAGCACCTCTACCGCGATCCCCCAGGCCACGGCGGGCAAGTGCAGCCACATTACCCTGGGCCATTTCAGGGCGAGCAGGCCACCGAACAGTACGAACAGGATAAAGGTCAGGTGAAACAGCACGAGGCCGTCGGCGACGAGTCGGTAGAGCATTGTGGGCACTTCGAAAGGAGGGGCAAACAGTCTAAAGGGTTGCTCGCCGGCAAGGGTGGCCGTTATTGTGCTGAATCCATTTAGTCCTTGCCCCAAGGTTGTATCGTGATGAATGCACCGCGTACCGCTGTCCCGATCAAAGCCGTGATTTTCGATATGGACGGGTTGTTGCTGGATACCGAAGGCATCTACACCGAAGTCACGCAGATCATCGCCGAGCGCTATGGCCGTACCTATGACTGGGGTATCAAGCAGCACATCATCGGGCGAGGCGCTCAGGATCTGGCCGATTACGTGGTCAAGGCGCTGGATTTGCCGATCACGCCCGCCGAGTTTCTGGAAATTCGCGAACCGCTGATGAGCGAGCGGTTTCCCAAGGCCCTGGGTATGCCGGGCGCCGAAGCGTTGGTGCGGCATCTGAAGGCGCACAATATCCCGATTGCGGTGGGCACCAGTTCATCGCGTAACTCGTTTGGCCACAAGACCACCTTGCACCGCGAATGGTTTGGCCTGTTCGACACCATCGTCACTGCCGACGACCCGGAAGTCGGTGCGGCCAAGCCGGCGCCGGATATCTTCCTCACGGCTGCGCGCCGTCTGGGTGTGGCGCCTGAGGATTGCCTGGTGTTCGAAGATTCGCCGTTCGGCGTGACTGCGGCGAAGGCTGCCAACATGACCGCCATCGCCGTGCCCCATGAGGCCATGGCGGACAGCAAGTACCAACATGCTGACCAGATTATTCGCAAGCTCGCCGACTTTGATTTGGCCGCCTACGGCTTGCCCCCCATGGCCTGACCCCGCGCGGTCAAAAATGTGGGAGCTGGCTTGCCTGCGAAAGCGGTAGTGCAGTGACAGATGTGGCACTGACACACCGCCTTCGCGGGCAAGCCCGCTCCCACATTTGGTTTGCGGTTTTGCAAAATCAGGCGCTGAAACCACCATCGATGGTCAGGCTGGCGCCCGTGATATACCCGGCTTCCGGCCCGGCCAGATACGCCACAAAGCTGGCAATCTCCTCCACGTGCCCATACCTGCCCACCGCCATCAACCCGATCAAGCTTTCGGCAAACTCACTGTTCGCCGGGTTCATATCGGTATCCACCGGCCCGGGCTGCACGTTGTTGATGGTGATACCCCGTGGCCCCAGATCCCGCGCCAAACCCTTGGTCAACCCCACCAGCGCCGCCTTGCTCATGGCATAAGGCCCGCCACCACCGAAGGGCATACGCTCGGCGTTGGTGCTGCCGATATTGATTACGCGGCCACCTTCGCCCATGTGCCTGGCGGCTTCCTGGGTGGCGATAAATACGCTGCGCACGTTGATTGCCAGGGTCTGGTCGAAGTCCTCCAGCTTGAAGTCTTCCAGCGGCGCTATGGCCAGCACGCCTGCGTTGTTCACCAGGATATCCAGGCGCCCAAACGCATCGACCGTGGCGTTGACGGCATTGCGAATTGCCGTGGCATCGGCGCTGTCGGCTTGAATCGCCAGGGCTTTGCCGCCTTCGCTGATCACGTCGTGCTGCAACGCTTGGGCCTTGGCGGCCGAACTGACGTAGGTAAAGGCGACTGCAGCACCCTGCGCGGCGAGGCGCTTGACGATGGCGGCGCCGATGCCGCGGGAACCGCCTTGAATCAGGGCGACTTTGCCGGTGAGGTTTTGTGTGGTCATGTCGATCTCCAAGTAGTTGATGGGCTGAGTATCGACCTGCCTCCGGCACGCCGGTAGACCGTGATTGCTATAGTCTGTGTAAACCAAAAGTTTAGAGTGGCCGATATGGAGAGCTTTGGCAGTATCGAATGCTTTGTGCGCAGCGCCGAGGGTGGCAGCTTTGCCGAGGCGGCCCGGCACCTGAGCCTGACGCCCGCAGCCGTGGGCAAAAGTGTCGCCAAACTGGAAGCGCGCCTGGGTGTGCGGCTGTTTCAGCGCAGCACTCGGCGGCTTACGTTGACTGAAGCCGGCAAGTTATTCCTGGAAGAGGTCAGCGCCAGCCTCACCACTATCCAGAATGCTGTGGCCAACCTGGCCAGCGCCGAAGGGCGACCGGTGGGCACGCTCAAGGTCAGCATGGGCACGGTGGTCGGCTGTTTGTATATCGTGCCGCTGCTGGGGGAGTTTCTGAAACGCTACCCCGATATCAGCCCGGATTGGCATTTCGACAATCGCCAGGTCGATCTGATTGGCCAGGGCTTTGACGCGGCCCTTGGCGGCGGCTTTGAGTTGCCCCAAGGCGTGGTGGCACGCAAGCTGACGCCGGCTCACCGCGTGCTGGTGGCATCGCCTGACTATTTGGCGGCACGCCCAGCGGTGTTGCAGCCAGAAGACCTGGAGCACTGCGACGGCATCCTGATTCGCTCACCGCAAACCGGGCGCGTGCGCTCCTGGCAACTGACTCATCGCAATGGCGAGCACGGCCCGCTGAGTCTCAAACCGCGCATGACCATGAGCGACTCGCAGGCCGCCTGCATCTGCGCCGAACAGGGCTTGGGCGTTGCGCTGGTGAGCATGCCGTTTGCCGTACCCTGGCTGGCGAGCGGCAAGTTGCTGCGGGTATTGCCGGACTGGTATGTGAACGACGGCAATATTTGCATCTACTACGCCGAACATAAACTGCTGCCAGGCAAGACTCGGGCGTTTGTGGATTTCATCATCGAGCAGTTTGCCGAGCAGCAGTTAGGCCAAAGATTCAGTGCCATCTAACACCTTGTAGTGATCAAAATGTGGGAGGGGGCTTGCTCCCGATTGTGGTGGGTCAGCTATAGATAAGCTGGCTGATACACCGCTATCGGGAGCAAGCCCCCTCCCACATTTGATCTCAGTGGCCGAACTTGCCGGGCCAACCAATGACTTTTTTGGGTCTTGGCGCCGCATACGTTCTGATTTTGGATGTCGACAACCCCAACCGTACCAACGATTCGGCAATCATCACCGCCGCTGTCACCCCGTCTACCACCGGCACCCCGGTGCGCTGTCGAATCTGCTCATCTAACCCGGCCATGCCGCCGCAGCCCAGGCAAATCACCTCGGCCTTGTCGTCACGAATCGCCAGTTCCGCTTGGCGCACAATGGCCTCCATAGCGGCCAGCGGGTCTGCTTCCAGCTCCAGCACCGCCATGCCGCTGGCGCGCACCGAAGCACAGCGCTGGTACAGGCCGGCGAGTTTCAGTCGGTCTTCAATCAGTGGCACGGTGCGGTCCAGGGTGGTGACCACCGAGTAGGCGTGCCCCAGGAACATCGCGGTGCTGGCCGCCGCCTCGGTGATATCCACCACCGGCACATTGAGCAGCTCCTGCAGGCCTTCACGGCCATGTTCGCCATAGCCGGCCTGGATCACCGCATCAAAGGGCTGGTCGTAGGCCATTACCCGATCCATCACGGCGATGGCTGCCAGATAGCTTTCAAAATTGCCTTCCACCGATTCTGCGCCGAAGTACGGGGTGAGCCCGACAATCTCGGTGCCCGGTGAAGCCACGGCCCGTGCTTGCTGGGCAATGGTGTCGGTGATGGATTCGGTGGTGTTGACGTTGACCACGAGGATACGCATGGAGAGTCCTTGTTTAATGACTGACGTTATCGACGGCAATGCTTTCGCCGCTGACATCGGCGTAGTGCGGCTGACGCTTGGCGATCAGCAGGTACAGCAACCCTGCGATGCCGGCGCCGAACAGCCAGGAAAACGGTGAAACGCTGGCAAACCCCGGCAACAGCGCCAGCAGGATGGCGATCACCGCGGCAGGAATAAACGCCGCCACGGCGCGCATATTCACCCCCCGGCTGTAGTAATAAACGCCATTGGGGTCTTCGCTATACAGCTGCGGCACGTCCACCCGGCTTTTACGGATCAGCCAGTAATCGACCATGATCACCCCGTACAACGGCCCCAGCAGCGCGCCCAGGCCAGAAAGGAAGTACACAATCACCAGCGGGCTGTTGTAGAGATTCCACGGCAGTATCAGTACCGCCACGAAGGCGCTGATCAACCCGGCGCGGCGAAAGTTCAGGTACTTGGGCGCCAGGTTGCTCAGCACAAAGGCCGGGGCGACGAAGTTGGCCATGATGTTCACCGCCACGGTGACGATCAGAAAGGCCAGGCAACCGAGCACCAGGAAGAAGGTATTGGGGATTGCCGCGATGATTTCGGTCGGGCTCTCGATCACCCGGCCATTGAGCTGGAACTGGCCGCCGCACAGCAGCACGGTAATGGCGGCAAACACCAGGATATTCACCGGCAGGCCCCAGAAATTGCCGACCTGGATGGTCTTGCGGCAGGGCGAAGAGCGGGCGAAGTCGCAAAAGTTGAGGATCAAGGTGCCGTAGATCGCCAGCCACAGCGCGCCACCGGCAAAGATATTGCGCCACATCTCGCCGCCGCTCAGCGGTTCACGGATCGACCAGGCGATATGCCCGCCCGCCTGGAAGTACATCCAGCCGGCCAACGCAGCCACCGTAAGCAAAATCACCGGCCCGGCGAAGCCCTCATAGCGGCGTACCATTTCCATGCCATAGGCGAGGATCACCAACTGCACCAGCCAGATCGCGACAAAACACGCCCAGCCCAGGCTCGACAGGCCCAGGATCGAGTTGTGGTCATAGTCGGCAAAGCCCGGATGAATCGCCGTCAGCAATACACGGAAAACCACCGACGCCAGGTACGTCTGGATACCAAACCAGGCAATCGCAATCACCGCCCGGATCAATGCTGGAATCTGCGCACCGTGGATACCGAAACTGATGCGGCTGATCACGGGAAACGGCACACCGGTCTTCTGTCCCATGTACCCCGACAAGTTCATGAAGAAGTACACCAGCGCCGCGCCGATCCCCAGGGACAGCAATATTTGCCAGCCGCCCAAGCCCAATGCATATAAGCCGATGGCAAACGAATAGTTGGCAATGTTGTGCACGTCATTGGTCCACAGCGCAAAGATGCTATAGCGCCCCCAGCGTCGGCCCTCGACTTTGGTGGGGGCCAGGTCCTTGTTGTGCAGGCGCGGGCTGAGGACCAGGGGGCCGGGGCTTGCAGCCTCGGGGTGGAGGGTGGAGGAGGGCAGATCCAGCGCGATATTGCTCGAAAGACTTGTACGCATTCCGGCAGGCTCCAGCGCATCGGCAGCAAAGCGGCGGATGGCAAAGTGTATGTAGGTTTTGTATTGATTGTATACAAAGCGTACTTTTCACTAAGCCACATGCGTGCCAGTTTTCGTTATATGAAAAACGGGGATAATTTCTTTTTTATAGTATTTTTAAATAAACTACTGAATTAAAAGCAATATAAATTGACCGTTTGAACAGGTATTTATTTTTGATTGGGAGTAGCGTGATTCGGGGGTGTGGGGACTAGCAGAGATGAATGTTACGTTTTGGTGCGCTCGAATATGAGTTGCACACAAAAATGGCACCTATGGTTACAAGGTTGTGTACATTTTATGCTGCGCACAAAACAAAATGTGGGAGGGGGCTTGCTCCCGATAGCGGTATATCAGTCAGAAAATCTGCAACTGACCCACCGCTATCGGGAGCAAGCCCCCTCCCACATTTTTACCTCACCAGTTTGCCAGGCCTCAGGCCTTGCTGATGATATTCCCCGCATGCAGCCCGCATTCCTTCTGCGTGGCTTCTTCCCACCACCAGCGACCTTCGCGCTCATGCTGGTTCGGCAATACCGGGCGGGTGCAGGGCTCGCAGCCGATGCTGATAAAGCCGCGCTCATGCAGGCTGTTGTAAGGCAACTCCAACATGCGGATGTAACCCCACACCTCTTCGCTGGTCATCTGCGCCAGCGGGTTGAACTTGTACAGGGTACGTTCCGGGGTGGAGAAAGCCGTGTCGATTTCCAGCGCGGCCACCTGGCTGCGGGTGCCGGGGCTCTGGTCGCGGCGCTGGCCGGTGGCCCAGGCACTTACACTTGCGAGTTTGCGGCGCAGCGGTTCGATCTTGCGGATGCCGCAGCATTCGCCATGGCCGTCCTTATAGAAGCTGAACAGGCCCTTTTCCTTGACGAAGGGTTCCAGTTTGCTCTGGTCCGGCGAGATCAGTTCGATATCGATCTTGTAGAACTCACGCACCTGCTCGATAAACCGGTAGGTTTCCGGGTGCAGACGGCCAGTGTCGAGGCTGAATACCTTGACGTTCTTGTTCAGCTTCCAGGCCATGTCCACCAGCACCACATCCTCGGCACCGCTGAAGGAGATCCACAGGTCATCGCCGAACTGGCTGAACGCCAGCTTGAGAATATCCTGGGCAGACTTGTTGGCATAAGTCGCAGCGAGTTCAGCGACGTCGAAGGCTTGGTTCATCAGGACGGTTCCTACAGGTCAGTGGCGCTGAGCGCTCTATAGGCGGCGATGGTATCAAAATCTGCCGTGCGTTGCGGCGGCGTGCTTGAGTCGCTAGAGTTCGGCAGTCCTTTTGCCCGCCCAACTAATAAATCCAATGGAGTGTCTTGTGGAAATTGCCTGTCTTGACCTGGAAGGGGTGCTGGTTCCGGAAATCTGGATTGCCTTCGCCGAAAAAACCGGTATTGAATCACTGCGCGCCACCACCCGCGACATTCCCGACTATGACGTGCTGATGCAGCAGCGCCTGCGCATCCTCGACGAGCACGGGCTCAAACTGGCCGATATCCAGGCGGTGATTGCTACGCTCAAACCGTTGGACGGGGCCGTCGAGTTCGTCAACTGGCTGCGCGAACGCTTCCAGGTGGTGATCCTGTCCGACACCTTCTACGAATTCTCCCAACCGCTGATGCGCCAGTTGGGTTTCCCGACCTTGCTGTGCCACCGCTTGATCACTGATGAAAATGATCGGGTGGTAAGCTACCAGTTGCGCCAGAAAGACCCCAAGCGCCAGTCGGTATTGGCGTTCAAAAGCCTCTACTACCGCGTGATCGCTGCCGGTGATTCGTACAACGACACCACCATGCTGGGGGAAGCGGACCGTGGGATTCTGTTCCATGCGCCGGAGAATGTGATTCGCGAATTCCCGCAGTTCCCGGCGGTGCATACGTTTGAAGACTTGAAGAAAGAGTTTATCAAGGCGTCGAATCGGCAGTTGAGCCTGTAAGTTATGCGACGCGACTGATTGCCCCATCGCAGGCAAGCCAGCTCCCACCTTTGATCGCGGCGCGGTCGAAGGTGGGAGGGGGCTTGCCCCCGATAGGGCCGGTACAGGCCCTACAAACTTTCCAAAGTCTGTAACAACACCCGCACCTTCGTCAGCGACTCCTGATACTCCGCCTGCCACTGCGAATCCGCCACAATCCCACCGCCACCCCAGCAACACACCTGCCCGTCCTTGACCAGCAAACTGCGGATGGCAATGGAGCTGTCCATCTCGCCGCGCACGTCCAGGTAGACCAGCGAGCCGCAATACAACCCGCGGCGGGTGGGCTCTAGCTCGTCGATGATCTGCATCGCGCGTATCTTCGGCGCGCCGGTGATGGAGCCGCCGGGGAAGCTGCCGGCGATCAGGTCGAGGGCGTCTTTGTCGTCGGCCAGTACACCGGTGACACTGCTCACCAGGTGGTGCACGTTGGGGTAGCTTTCCAGGCTGAACAGCTCTGGCACTTTCACTGAGCCGATGCGGCAATTGCGACCGAGATCGTTGCGCAGCAGGTCGACGATCATCAGGTTTTCTGCGCGGTCCTTGGGGCTGGCGAGCAACTCGGCGGCGTTGGCGGCATCTTCTGCAGGTGTTACGCCGCGAGGGCGGGTGCCCTTGATCGGGCGGGTCTCGACCTGGCGTTCGCTGATGCGCACAAAGCGTTCCGGTGACAGGCTCAGTACCGCACCGTCATCGGGCAAGCTCTGGAACCCGGAAAACGGCGTGGGGCAGGCTTCGCGCAGGGCGCAATAGGCTGCCCAGGGATCCCCCATGCAGGGTGCGCGAAAGCGCTGGGCAAAGTTGACCTGATAGCAGTCGCCGGCCTGGATGTAATCCTGGATACGCGCGATGGCTTGGCGGTAGGCCTCTGCGGTGAGGTCTGGTGCCATCGGGCCCTGGAGTTTGAACGTCGCAGAGGTGTCGACAGTCCCGTGGCTGAACAGCGCGATCAACCGTTGTCGTTCGCTATCGGCCAGCGTGGGATGAAACACCAGTTGGCTGCTCCGGGCCTGGTGGTCGCTGATCAGCGCCCAGGCGTACAGCCCGAAGCGCGCGTCCGGCAGGTGCAGGTCATCCAACGCCAGGTGCGGCATGGCCTCAAGGTGCCGGCCGAAGTCGTAGCTCAGGTAGCCTATCAAGCCTCCGGCGAACGGCAACTGTAAATCCGCGGGGATTGCGGCTTCACCCAATCGCGTGAGGTTTTCCCGTAAGCGTTGCAGGAAATCACTGCCGCTTTCGTCCGGCCCTACCGTCAATGTCGCTTCGGGCCAGGCACTGAGCAGGTCATACCGGCCGCGCTCAGCCGTCGGCCGGCCGCTGTCGAGCAGTACCGCGCCTGGAGCATGGCGAATCGCCGCAAAATACTCGGCGGGGTTGGCCCGGTAGGGCAATGGGTGTACGGAGCAGGTCAACATGCGGGGTTGGATCAGCCAATGGCGCGGGGGAGGGGGATTGTAGTCCCCTGTAGGATTTGCTCCTAGAGGGGATGTCGGGGATAGACAGTTTGAAGACCGGATCAGCCTTCCACGGGCGGTATATGCCCAAACATCTCCTGCACGAACTTCACCCGCTCTTGCGGGGTTTCCGTCACGCCGGCAGCTTTGAGTTCCTCCAGTCGCGCCTCCACCGCATGGGTGCGCAAGGTCAGCCCGCAGTCATTGGCGATCTGGATATTCAGCCCCGGCCGTGCATTCAATTCAAGGATCAGCGGGCCTTTTTCCTGGTCCAGCACCATGTCCACGCCGATATAGCCCAGCCCGCACAGCTCATAGCAGCCGGCCGCAAGCTGCATGAAACCGTCCCAGTTGGGCAGTTGCACACCATCGACCGCATTGGTGGTGTCAGGGTGCTTGGTGATGATGTTGTTCAGCCAGGTACCGCGTAGGGTCAGGCCGGTGGCAAGGTCGACGCCTACGCCGATCGCGCCCTGGTGCAGGTTGGCCTTGCCGCCGGATTGGCGGGTCGGCAGGCGCAGCATGGCCATCACCGGGTAGCCCATCAGCACGATGATGCGGATATCCGGCACGCCTTCGTAGCTGATGCTCTTGAAGATCTGATCGGGCACCACGCGGTACTCGATCAGCGCCCGGTCGCGGTGGCCACCCAGTGAGTACAGGCCAGTGAGGATGCTGGAAATCTGGTGCTCGATCTCTTCATGGCTGATGATCTTGCCGGACACCGTGCGATAGCGTCCTTCAAACCGGTCGGCCACTACCAGGATGCCATCACCGCCCGCACCCTGGGCCGGCTTGATCACGAAGTCGCTGCGCCCACCGATGATCTCGTCGAGCTTGTCGATTTCCTTCTCGGTGGAGATCACCCCGTACATTTCCGGCACATGAATGCCGGCCGCCAGCGCCCGCTCCTTGGTGATGATCTTGTCATCCACAATCGGGTACAGGCTGCGCTTGTTGTACTTGAGCACGTAGTCGGCGTTACGCCGATTGATGCCCATGATCCCGCGCGCTTCCAGGGCCTTCCAGGTTTTCCAGAAGCCAAACATCAGGAGTCAGCCTTCAGGAATGCCTTGAAACGCACCAGCTCGGTGAGGCGATAGCCGCGATAACGACCCATGGCCAGCATGAAGCCCACCAGAATCAGCAGGATCGCCGGGAAGGTGAACACGAAGTAAACCAACTCCGGCACGCTCATGATGAGGTGGGCCAACGAGGCGGCGAACAGGGTGCCAATCGCCACTTTCAGTGCATGGTTGGCGCCGCGTTCTTCCCAGGTAATCGACAGTCGCTCGATGGTCATCGTCAGGATCACCATCGGGAACAGCGCCACCGACAAGCCACGCTCCAGCCCCAGCTTATGGCTGAACAGGCTGATGGCGGCGATCAGCACCACCACGAAGGTCAGCACCACCGACAGCCTCGGCAGCATCTGCAGTTTCAAATGTTCCAGATACGACCTGAGTGACAGCCCCAGTGCCGTGATGATCGTGAACAGCACAATGCCGAAGCCCAGTTGCGTCTCGCGGAACGCCAGGGCGATCAGCACCGGCGTGAAGGTGCCCAGGGTCTGCAGGCCGATCAGGTTGCGCAGGATCAGAATCACCAGCACGCCAATCGGGATCATCACCATGATCATGAAGGTCTGCTGGGTTTGCAGCGGCAGGCCGTACAGCGAGTATTCGAGGAAGTTGGCGTCGGTGTTTTCGTCGGTCAGCTTGGCCAGGCGAATCGCGTTCATTTCGCTGTTGTTGAGGCTGAAGGTCACCATGGCCTTCTTGCCGCCATCGACCGTGATCAGGTTTTCATCGCCGGTCCACCACAGCAGGCGGTCGGCGGGCAGGCCCTGTTCACCGGTCTCCGGGTTGAAGTACAGCCAGTCGTTGCCGTTGAAGCTGCGCAGCCACAGTTCCGGGGTTTGCGGCTGGTCGGCCACCAGGCGGATGGTGTGGACTTTCTCCACCGGCACATGGGCAATGGACAGCAGCAGCTCGACGATCCTGGCCTTGTGCGGCGTCGACGGGTCGCCGGCCAGCAGCAGCTTCACATTGTCGTCGTTGAGGTTGTTGGTGCGCTTGATGGCTTCGCTGATAAAGGTCTCGACGTCGGCCGAGTGCTGGCGGATCGGCGCCAGCAAGGCTTCGGCGGCGATTTTTTCCGGGCCTTCCACGGCGATGCTGTCGCGGAAGGTCGGGCCTTTGATCTTGACCTTTTCGCCGCTGTAACGCTTGGTCAGCACCAGGCGGTAATACAGGGTCTGGTTGCCCTTGGCCCGGCGCGCTGACCAGGTGACCTTGCGGTTGCCGTCGATGCGGTTGACGCTGACTCCGTAGTTGTTGGAGATAAAGCTTTCATTAAGGCTGACGAAGTCGCGGCTCAGTGGCGGCACGAACATCTGGATCTTGACCGGGTCCTTGGGGTTGGCGACGAACTCGACCTTGGCGTCGATGTTCCACAAGTCGTCGGTGGCATCCTCGGTCACGGGGATCCCCAGCACGAAAATCTGATAGGCGGTGACCGAAATGCCGAGCACCACCAGGAAGGTGATCAGGATTTTCAGGTGCAGGGTCAGAGAGCGCATTCGGTTTACTCGGCGGTATGAGCGTCGGCGACGCAGGCGGGTTTGCCTGCTGCATATTTAAGACTGGGGTCGACCAGCGCATCAAAGCGTTTAAGCGCTTCGGAGCCGATCAGCAGCGGGTATTGGAAACTGCTGCGGTCAGTCAAGTTCACTTCGATGCTGCGTAAAGCAGTGCCCATGCAGATATCCAGGGCAACCACCGGACGGGCGGTGTAGTTCTTGTCCTCATCGGGGTCGTAGTCGCCGGCGCGGCGCTTGATCTTGCTGACGCGGGCCAGGGGCAGTTCGATGGGGTGGGAGTGGGCGGTGTCGATGGCCAGGTAGAAGCGTACCCAGGTTTCGCCGTTGCGCTTGAAGCGCTTGATATCGCGGGCGCTCAACGAGGCGGTCTTGGCGCCGGTGTCGAGCTTGGCCGCGACTTCCAGGTCGATACCGTCCAGCTTGGCGTATTCATTGAGGCCATACACCGTTTTCTCGGCGGTGAAGCCAAGGCTGGGCAGCAACAGTAGGCAAACAAACAGGGGGAAGGGCTTGAGTCTCATAAATCCTGAGGCGGTGCCGTGCGATGTTTAATTCAAGGCGACTGGCATTGCTGCGCAAACTCCCTCGTGCGCCGTTTCATCCAGGGATGTCAGGCAAATACGCCGGGCATTCTAACATGATGCTTTTTTGGCGCCAGCGCTGGCAGGCGGCCATGCCTTGGATTGGTTAATCAGGCGTATTAGACGATTGTCGACAATGTGTATTTATTCTTTGACTGTTAAGGGGTAATTGGCTAGTTTTTGCGGCATTGCTTTTGAAGGTGTCGACAATATGCTGGGTCAGGCGGAAATTCCGATAGCGGCGTCAGACGATTCCCAAACCATGTCCGAGAACGTTTTTCGGCGTATCCAGGCCGCCATCGTCAAAGGTGAAATCGCCCCCGGCAGCAAGATTTCCGAGCCGGAACTGGCGCGTACCTACGGCATCAGCCGCGGCCCGCTGCGCGAGGCGATCCACCGCCTGGAAGGCCAGCGCCTGCTGGTGCGCGTGCCCCACGTCGGCGCACGGGTTGTGTCGTTGAGTCATGCCGAGCTGATCGAACTCTATGAGATCCGCGAGTCCCTGGAAGGCATGGCCTGCCGTCTCGCTGCCGAGCGCATGACCGACGCGGAAATCGAAGAGCTGCGCCAGGTATTGCACACCCATGAGCGCGATGCCGCGTTCCAGGCCGGTGTTGGCTACTACCAGCAGGAAGGCGACTTCGACTTTCATTACCGGATCATCCAGGGCGCCGGTAACCGCACCCTGACCCAAATGCTCTGCGGCGAGCTGTACCAACTGGTGCGCATGTACCGCATCCAGTTTTCCGCCACCCCCAATCGTCCACGCCAGGCATTTGCCGAACACCACCGCATTCTCGACGCGATTGCCGATCGCGATGGTGAATTGGCCGAACTGTTGATGCGCCGGCATATCGGCGCCTCCAAACGCAACATCGCCCGTCACTTCCCGGACGGTGCTCCTTCATCACGAGGTGAGTCATGAGTTCCCATAACAACAGCACTCCCGGCCAGCGTTTCCGTGACGCAGTCGCCAGCGAACAGCCTTTGCAAGTTGTTGGTGCAATCAATGCCAACCACGCGTTGTTGGCCAAGCGCGCCGGCTTCAAGGCTATTTACCTGTCGGGTGGCGGTGTCGCCGCCGGCTCGCTCGGCGTGCCGGACCTGGGTATTACCGGGTTGGATGACGTACTCACCGACGTGCGCCGCATTACCGACGTCTGCGACCTGCCGCTGCTGGTGGACGTGGACACCGGTTTCGGCTCCTCGGCGTTCAATGTGGCGCGCACCGTCAAGTCGATGATCAAGTTCGGCGCCGCCGCCATCCATATCGAAGACCAGGTCGGCGCCAAGCGCTGCGGGCATCGCCCCAATAAAGAGATCGTGTCGCAGCAGGAAATGGTCGACCGCATCAAGGCTGCCGTGGATGCGCGTACCGATGACAGCTTCGTGATCATGGCGCGCACCGACGCCTTGGCGGTCGAGGGCCTGGAGTCTGCCCTTGAACGTGCCGCCGCGTGTATCGAAGCCGGTGCCGACATGGTCTTCCCGGAAGCCATCACCGAGCTCGAGATGTACAAGCTGTTCGCTTCCCGCGTAAAGGCGCCGATCCTGGCTAACATTACCGAGTTCGGCGCGACGCCGCTGTACACCACCGAACAGTTGAAATCTGCGGATGTTTCCATTGTGCTGTACCCGCTCTCGGCCTTCCGTGCCATGAACAAGGCCGCCGAGAACGTCTACACCGCGATCCGTCGCGACGGCACCCAACAGAACGTGATCGACACCATGCAAACGCGCATGGAGCTCTACGATCGCATCGACTACCACACCTTCGAGCAGAAGCTCGACGCGCTGTTTGCCGCGAAAAAATAATGCGGTGCGCCTCCCTAATAAATTCAAGATTGGAGAACGAACATGGCTGAAGCAAAAGTATTGAGTGGCGCCGGCCTGCGTGGCCAGGTTGCCGGGCAGACCGCACTGTCGACCGTGGGCCAGGCTGGTGCAGGCTTGACCTATCGTGGCTACGATGTGCGTGAACTGGCCGCCGATGCGCAGTTTGAAGAAGTCGCCTACCTGTTGCTGTACGGCGAGTTGCCGACCAAGACCGAACTGGCCGCCTACAGCGCCAAGCTGAGCAAGCTGCGTGACTTGCCCCAGGCATTGAAAGAAGTGCTCGAACGCATCCCCGCCGACGCCCACCCGATGGACGTGATGCGCACCGGTTGCTCGTTTTTGGGCAATATCGAGCCGGAAAAAGATTTCAGCGTACAGCGCGATGTCACTGACCGCCTGCTTGCCGCATTCCCGGCGATCATGTGCTACTGGTACCGCTTCAGCCACGACGGCAAGCGCATCGACTGCGTGACCGACGAGCCGAGTATCGGCGGCCACTTCCTGCACCTGCTGCACGGCAAGAAACCCAGCGAGCTGCACGTCAAAGTCATGAATGTGTCGCTGATTCTCTACGCCGAGCACGAATTCAACGCCTCGACCTTCACTGCCCGGGTGTGCGCCTCGACCCTGTCCGACCTGTATTCCTGCGTCACTGCCGCCATCGGTTCCCTGCGCGGCCCGCTGCACGGCGGGGCCAACGAAGCGGCGATGGAAATGATCGAGCGCTTTTCCTCGGCCGAAGAAGCGGTCGAAGGCACCCTTGGCATGTTGGCGCGCAAGGACAAGATCATGGGCTTCGGCCACGCGATCTATAAAGACAGCGACCCGCGTAATGAGGTGATCAAGGGCTGGTCGAAAAAACTCGCTGATGAAGTGGGCGACACGGTGTTGTTCCCGGTGTCTGAAGCCATCGACAAGACCATGTGGGAGCAGAAGAAGCTGTTCCCCAACGCCGACTTCTACCATGCCTCGGCGTACCACTTCATGGGCATCCCGACCAAATTGTTCACACCGATCTTCGTGTGCTCGCGCCTGACTGGCTGGGCCGCGCACGTGTTCGAACAGCGCGCCAACAACCGCATCATCCGTCCAAGCGCCGAGTACATCGGCGTTGAGCAGCGCAAGTTCGTGCCAATCGAACGTCGCTGAATGGGATGGGCTGTGTTCGCTGGCTAATGTGCTTTTTTGTGGGAGCTGGCTTGCCTGCGATGGCATCACCTTGGTGTACCTGTCACACCGCAGTGATGCAATCGCAGGCAAGCCAGCTCCCACAGGAAACAAAGCCAGTGTCGACAGTTCACCTTTCGAACTTACCGTGACCGAGTCCTGACGATGAACACTGAATTTCGCAAACCGCTCCCCGGCAGCCGCCTGGATTTCTTCGACGCCCGTGCGGCTGTCGAAGCAATCACCCCCGGCGCCTACGCCACCTTGCCTTACACCTCGCGCGTGCTTGCCGAAAACCTGGTACGCCGTTGCGACCCGGCCACCCTCAACGCATCCCTGAGCCAGTTGATCGAGCGCAAACGTGATCTCGATTTCCCCTGGTTCCCGGCGCGCGTGGTGTGCCATGACATCCTCGGCCAGACCGCTCTGGTGGACCTTGCCGGTCTGCGCGATGCCATCGCCCTGCAAGGCGGCGATCCGGCGCAGGTCAACCCGGTGGTGCCGACCCAACTGATCGTCGACCACTCCCTGGCTGTCGAGGCTGGCGGCTTTGACCCGCAGGCGTTCGAGAAAAACCGCGCCATTGAAGACCGTCGCAATGAAGACCGCTTCCACTTTATCGAGTGGACCAAAAAAGCCTTCAAGAACGTCGATGTCATCCCGCCGGGCAACGGCATCATGCACCAGATCAACCTGGAGAAAATGTCGCCGGTGATTCAGGTCCGTGACGGCGTAGCCTTCCCGGATACCTGCGTCGGTACTGACAGTCATACTCCCCACGTCGATGCCCTGGGCGTGATCGCCATTGGCGTCGGCGGCCTGGAGGCCGAGAGCGTGATGCTCGGCCGTGCGTCGTGGATGCGCCTGCCGGAAAGCGTCGGCGTGGAACTGACCGGCAAGCTGCAACCGGGCATCACCGCCACCGATATGGTGCTGGCACTCACCGAGTTCCTGCGCCAGCAGAAAGTGGTCGGCGCCTGGCTGGAGTTCTTCGGCGAAGGGGCTAGTGCACTGACCCTGGGCGACCGTGCGACCATCTCCAACATGGCTCCTGAATACGGCGCCACTGCAGCGATGTTCTATATCGATCAGCAGACCATCGCCTACCTCAAACTCACTGGCCGAGAAGACGAACAAGTCGCCCTGGTCGAACAGTACGCGCGCCACACCGGTCTGTGGGCCGATGACCTCAAGGGGGCTCAGTACGAGCGTGGCCTGACCTTCGACCTGTCCAGCGTCGTGCGCAACATGGCCGGGCCCAGCAACCCACACGCCCGTGTTGCCACCCGCGACCTGGCGTCCAAAGGCATCAGCGGCCAATGGGACGAAGTGCCAGGGCAAATGCCCGACGGGGCGGTGATCATTGCGGCCATCACCAGTTGCACCAACACCAGTAACCCGCGCAACGTCATCGCGGCGGGGCTTCTGGCACGTAACGCCAACAAGCTCGGCTTGGCCCGCAAGCCGTGGGTCAAGTCGTCGCTGGCGCCGGGCTCGAAAACCGTGGCCATGTACCTGGAAGAGGCCGGCCTGGGCCATGAGCTGGAAAAGCTCGGTTTCGGCGTGGTGGCCTTTGCTTGCACCACCTGCAACGGTATGTCCGGCGCGCTCGACCCGGTGATCCAGCAGGAAATCATCGACCGCGACCTGTACGCCACCGCCGTGTTGTCGGGCAACCGCAATTTCGACGGGCGCATTCACCCTTACGCCAAGCAAGCCTTCCTGGCTTCGCCGCCGCTGGTGGTGGCCTATGCGATTGCCGGCACCATCCGTTTCGATATCGAGAAGGACGTGCTCGGCCTGGATGCCGACGGCAAGGAAATTCGCCTGCAGGATATCTGGCCGAGCGACGAAGAGATCGACGCGGTGGTCAAGGCATCGGTCAAGCCCGAGCAGTTCCGTGCGGTGTACATCCCCATGTTCGCGATTCACGAAGACACCGGCCCCAAAGTCACCCCGCTGTATGACTGGCGCCCGCAGAGCACCTACATCCGTCGCCCGCCGTACTGGGAAGGCGCGCTGGCCGGCGCGCGGCCGCTCAAGGGTATGCGCCCGCTGGCGGTGCTGCCGGACAACATCACCACCGACCACCTGTCGCCGTCCAACGCGATCATGCCGGGCAGTGCCGCCGGGGAATACCTGGCGAAGATGGGCTTGCCGGAAGTCGACTTCAACTCCTACGCGACCCATCGCGGTGACCATCTGACGGCGCAGCGCGCCACCTTCGCCAACCCGAAACTGTTCAACGAAATGGTGCAGGAAAACGGCAAGGTCAAGCAGGGCTCGCTGGCGCGAATCGAGCCGGAAGGCAAGGTCACGCGGATGTGGGAAGCGATTGAAACCTACATGGAGCGCAAGCAACCGCTGATCATCATCGCCGGTGCCGACTACGGCCAGGGCTCGTCCCGCGACTGGGCCGCCAAGGGCGTGCGCCTGGCCGGTGTGGAAGCGATTGCCGCCGAAGGCTTCGAGCGCATTCACCGCACCAATCTGGTGGGCATGGGCGTGTTGCCGCTGGAATTCCTGCCGGGCACCGACCGCCACACCCTCAAGATCGACGGCAGTGAAACCTATGACGTGATCGGCGAGCGCACCCCGCGCGCGCAACTGACCCTGGTGATCAACCGCAGGAATGGTGAACGTGTCGAGGTGCCGGTGACGTGCCGCCTGGATACTGCCGAAGAAGTGTCGATCTACGAGGCGGGCGGCGTGTTGCAACGTTTTGCCCAGGATTTCCTGGAATCGGCGGCCACCGCCTGAAGAGGACTACCATGGCACACGTAGCGCAAATCAAGATCCCCGCCACCTACATGCGTGGCGGCACCAGCAAGGGCGTGTTCTTCAGCCTCAAGGACCTGCCCGAAGTCGCTCAGGTGCCGGGGGCGGCCCGCGATGCCTTGTTGCTGCGGGTCATCGGCAGCCCCGACCCTTACGACAAGCAGATCGACGGCATGGGCGGTGCCACTTCAAGTACCAGCAAAACCGTGATCCTGGCCAAAAGCGCCCGCGCCGATCACGACGTGGACTATCTGTTCGGCCAGGTCTCCATCGACAAGCCGTTTGTCGATTGGAGTGGCAACTGCGGCAACCTGTCGGCCGCAGTGGGCTCGTTCGCCATCAGCGCGGGCCTGGTTGACCCGGCCCGCGTGCCCGAGAACGGGGTGGCGGTGGTGCGGATATGGCAGGCCAATATTGGCAAGAGCATCATCGCCCATGTGCCGATCACCAACGGCGCGGTGCAGGAAACCGGCGACTTCGAACTGGACGGTGTGACCTTCCCGGCCGCCGAAGTCCAGCTGGAATTCATCGACCCGGCGGCGGAAGAAGAGGGCGGCGGTGGTTCGATGTTCCCCACCGGCAACCTCATCGACGACCTGGAAGTACCGGGCGTGGGCACCTTCAAGGCCACGTTGATCAACGCCGGTATTCCGACCATTTTCATTAACGCTCAAGACCTCGGCTACACCGGTACCGAACTGCAGGGCGCGATCAACAGCGACCCCAAGGCCCTGGCCATGTTCGAGACGGTACGGGCTTATGGCGCGTTGCGCATGGGCCTGATCAAGCACCTGGACGAGGCCGCTCAGCGCCAGCACACACCCAAGGTTGCGTTCGTGGCCAGGCCTGCGGACTACGTGGCCTCAAGCGGCAAGGTAATCAAGGCCGGCGATGTGGATCTGTTGGTGCGTGCTTTGTCCATGGGCAAACTGCACCACGCCATGATGGGTACGGCGGCGGTAGCGATCGGCACGGCGGCGGCGATCTCCGGCACCCTGGTCAACCTGGCGGCGGGCGGCGTGGAGCGCAATGCCGTGCGCTTCGGGCATCCGTCCGGCACCTTGCGCGTCGGTGCCGAAGCCAGCCAAGTGAACGGTGAATGGGTGGTGAAGAAAGCCATCATGAGCCGCAGTGCGCGGGTGTTGATGGAAGGTTTCGTGCGCGTCCCCGGTGACGCTTTTTAGCTTTATGTGGGAGGGGGCTTGCTCCCGATAGCAGGGTGTCAGTCGCCCCATTCATTAACTGACCCACCGTCATCGGGAGCAAGCCCCCTCCCACAGGGATACAAGCAGGCAATCAGACCTGCGCAACGATTAACCCTGACCCTGAGGATGGAACAACCCAACTTTTAGGAGAACTGCCATGAGCGCCAACGTCGACCAGAACAACCGCCCCGACTACGACCAGGTTTTGCAGGACATCGCCGACTATGTCCTCAACTACCGCATCGAATCCCGGGATGCACTGGACACCGCCCGCAATTGCCTGATGGACACCCTTGGCTGTGGCCTGCTGGCCCTGCGGTTCCCCGAGTGCACCAAGCACCTGGGGCCGATAGTGGAGGGCACCGTGGTGCCGTTCGGCGCGCGCGTGCCGGGCACTTCGTTTCGCCTCGACCCGGTCAAGGCCGCCTGGGACATTGGCTGCATCGTGCGCTGGCTCGACTACAACGACACCTGGCTCGCCGCTGAATGGGGCCACCCTTCGGACAACCTCGGGGGCATTCTCGCCGTGGCCGATCACCTTTCGCAAAAACGCGTGGCCAATGGCGAGGCGCCGCTCACCGTACGTGCGGTGCTGGAAGCGATGATCATGGCCCACGAAATCCAGGGGGTGATCGCCCTGGAAAACTCTTTCAACCGCGTCGGCCTTGACCATGTGCTGCTGGTCAAAGTCGCCTCCACCGCGGTCACCGCCAAGCTGATGGGCGCCAATCGTGAACAACTGCTGTCGGCCTTGTCTCACGCTTTCGTTGATGGGCAGGCGTTGCGCACCTATCGCCATGCACCGAATGCCGGCTCGCGCAAATCCTGGGCCGCAGGCGATGCATCGAGCCGTGGTGTGCGCCTGGCGGATATCGCCCTGCGTGGCGAAATGGGCATCCCCGGTGTGTTGAGTGCGCCGCAGTGGGGGTTCTACGACGTGTTGTTCAGCCACACCAACAAGGACCTGGCGCTCAAGCCCACAGACAAGCGCGCCTTCAGCCTGCCTCAGGCCTACGGCACCTACGTGATGGAAAACGTGCTGTTCAAGATCAGTTTTCCGGCGGAGTTCCACGCGCAAACCGCCTGCGAGGCGGCGGTGACCTTGCACCCGCAGGTCAAGCATCGTCTGCATGAAATCGAACGTATCGTGATCAGCACCCATGAGTCGGCGATTCGGATTATTTCCAAGGTTGGCCAATTGGCCAACGCTGCCGATCGCGACCACTGCCTGCAATACATGACCGCCGTGCCCTTGGTGTTCGGCAATCTGGTGGCCGAGCACTACGAAGATGATTTCCACGCGGCCCACCCGATCATCGACGAGCTGCGCGACAAGATGGTCATCGTTGAAGACCCACGCTATAGCCGCGAATACCTGGAGGCGGACAAGCGTTCCATTGCCAATGCGGTGCAGGTGTTCTTTATGGATGGCACCTGCACTGAGCAGGTAGCGGTGGAATACCCGATTGGCCATCGCCGCCGTCGGGTGGACGGTATCCCATTGCTGGAAGACAAGTTCAAAGCCAACCTGGCGACGCGGTTCACTGCGCAGCGCAGCGCCGAGATTGTTGCGTTGTGCAAGGATCAGGCACGGCTTGAGGCGACGGCTGTGAACCGTTTCATGGATCTGTTGGTGATCTAAAAAACAACGCGGCCAATGTGGGAGGGGGCTTGCTCCCGATAGCTGGGTGTCAGTCAACAGATTCATTGACTGGTCCACCCCTATCGGGAGCAAGCCCCCTCCCACATTTTTCCTCCATTGGGGCAACTATCGGGTCAGGCGCAAGCTTGTTCAAACCGCAGTATCACCCTGCGGTTGTGCTTGCTCTTCTTTTCGATTTTCTCGCAGAACACCCGGCCGATTTCCTCGGTGTTGAGCACATGGGTGCCGCCGCATGGCTGGATATCGATGCCGGGGATCTCAATCACCCGTACCGAGCCCGACACCACCGGTGGCGCAACCGCCTGGGTGCGGGTGATCTGTAGCAAGGTCGCGTATTCGGTGGCGGGCATCGACAGGGTCTTCACCGCGTGGGCCTGCTCGATCAGGGCGTTGAGGTCACGGGTTAGACCGTCTTTGTCCAGGGTCATTTCCGGCAGGTCGAAATCCAGTCGGCCTTTATCCGCACTGATGCTGCAACCGGTCACGGGCGCGTCAATGAGCGAGCACAACAAATGCAGGCAGGTGTGCATTTTCATGTGCTGGTAGCGCCGCTCCCAATCCAGGCCGGCGTCTACCTGGATGCCCGCCGTCAACTGCTCGGGGCAATGGTCAACCTGATGCCAGATGATCGAGCGCAACACCGGATCGCGCACGGTACCTGTCACCTCGACCCGCGTGCCATCGGGCAGGGTGAAATGGCCGGTATCGCCCGGTTGCCCGCCGCCGGTGGGGTAGAACAGTGTGTGCTCCAGGGCGATGCCGTGTTCACTGACCGCAATAACCCGGGCGCTGAACGCGTTCTGATAGGGCGCGCTGTCGAACAGCGCCAGGGTTTCCATGGTATGCACGGACATGTTCAACCTCCAACGATCAGTGGGCTGGCTTGCAAGAGATGGCGCACCATCGCGCTCAAGCCAGGGGGAGAGAGCAGGGTGATTTCAAATTCCGGCCCGCAGACTTTCAGGTTCAGCGGCAAGCGCGGCAGTTGTTCGCCGGTATCGACACGGTGCAGACGAAATTGCAGGTGGTGGCGCTCTTTCACCGTGGGTTCGAGCATTAACCCTTGCAGCGGATGAAAGTCGGCATCCAGCACCGTGACCTTATGACCGGCACTCACCTCACCGACGACGTGCAAGCGCTCATCCAGGGCAAAGGCGCCTAGGTAATTGCTGCGGTCCGATTCGTCGTTTTTTTGCAACTGGATCTGGTTGACTACCTTGACCTTGGTGCCTGCCGGTACGTCCTGGGTGATCACGCAGGAGGGGCTGATAAATACGTTGTCGCCGATCGACACGTAGCCCAGCACCCGGGCACCGGCGCCCACCTCGACGTTGTTGCCCAGGCGCGGGTGGCGCTTGCCGTCCGGATTGTTGGCGATGCCGCGGGCTCCCAGGGTCACGCCGCACAGGATGTAGCAGTCGTTGCCGATCACGCAGGTTTCGCCGATGACGGTGCCATAGCCATGGTCCAGTACAAAGCGCCGGCCGATACGCGCCGCCGGATGAATCTCGGCACCGGAGAGAATCTTGCCCTGGTTGCTGAGCTTGAGTGCCATGCGCGAAAACATCCCATGGCCCGTGTCGGGGAAATTCCACACCTGGTGCGCAAGACGATAGAACAGCACTGCCTTGAACGATGCATAGGATTCCAGGATCAACTCACCGCGCCCACGCGATGCCGGATCTCGATAGGCGTAGGCGATCAGGTCCTCGGCCACTGCTTGGGCGGCGTTCTGGATCAGTGGCGCCAGGTGTGGTTCCAACTGCTTCATCTGCCCGGGCGTCAGGGTCGTGATGAGATGGGTAAGCAACTCATCGTGCAGCAGTTGCATGTCGATAAAGCCCCCCATGGAGGCACCCCCGCATTCTGGATGATTGAAAAACCCGTTACTCGAAACTGGGCAGGTAGCTGTCGGCATTGTCGTAGACCATGGTCAGCACCACCGTTTCAGGCGGCAGTTCGGGGGCGAGTTGGGCGATGGCAACCATGTTGGCGGCGGAGGACAGCCCCAGGCTGATGGCGTCGGTGCGCATGATGCGTTTGATCATGTCCAGGCACGCCGAGTGCGACACCTTGAGCATGCCGTCGATCACGTCCAGGTTGAGGATGCTCGGGATCAGGCCAATCGACAGGCCCTGGATTGCGTGCGCAGCGTGCTGGTCTTTGAGCAGGTCGCATTCCTGCGGCTCCACGCCCATCACGCGGATCGCTGGCCAGGCGGCCTTGAGGGTTTCGCCAATGCCGGTGATATGGCCACCTGTGCCGATGCCGCTGACGAAGTAGTCCACGCGCTGATCACCGAAGGCGCGGATGATCTCCGGCGCGGTGGTGTCGCGGTGGGTCTGCGGGTTGGCGCCGTTGCGCTGCTGGTTGAGCATCACGAAGTTGGGGTTTTCCAACTGCAGTTCCATGCACTTTTCGCCGTGGGAGTTGTTGCCCAGGCGGCTGTCTGACAGCACCACTTTGGCACCATACAGGCGTAGCAATTTCTGCTTTTCGGGGCTGTAGTTGTCAGGGATCACCAGCACCACTTTATAGCCCAGGACATTGCCGGCCATCACCAGGCCAATGCCGGTGTTGCCGCCGCTGGGTTCGATGATGGTTTGCCCGGAGTCGCGGATCAGTACGCCACGGCGCTCGGCATCGAGGATCATGCCCAAGGCGATGCGCGCCTTGTGGCTGCCACCGGGGTTGAGGGATTCCAGCTTGGCGTAGACTTCGATGCCGAGGTCTTCGGAAAACTGGGCCAGGCGCACGATAGGCGTTTGGCCGATGACGTCGAGAATGGAGTTATGCAGCATCAGCAAGTCTCCACGATCAGTACAGAGGCATGTCGGGTTCGACGTCGCGAACCCAGTGCTTCATGCCGCCCTGCAGGACTTTGGTGTTCGCGAACCCGGCTGCCAGCAGGGTGCTGGCGGCTTGTTCGGCTCGGGTGCCCGCGTAGCAGATCAGGTAATGGGTGTTGTCTCGGCTGAGGTTGTCGAGTTGCCCATCCAGTTCGGCCAGGGGAATGTGCAACACGCCTGGCAGCTTGCACACTTCCAATTCGCTGGCGTCGCGCACGTCCAGCAATACATCGGCGCTGTTGGGGTGCTCAAGCACCTGCTTGAGGTTCTGAGGCTTGATGTAGCGTTCTGCCGCCAGCGACGGTTGGCTCGGTACGGCATCGGCACATGCCGTGGGGGCGGCGCTTTCGCTGCTGCGCAGCTCCGAGCAGCAGGGGCAGTCGAGGCGGCGCTTGAAGCGGATCTCGCTGAACTTCATCGCCAGCGCGTCAAAGCGCATCAAGCGGCCGGATAAAGGTTCGCCAATGCCGATCAGCAATTTGATCGCCTCGGTGGCCTGGATCATTCCTACCACACCCGGCAGCACGCCGATCACGCCGCCGGCGCTGCAATTGGGCGCCAGTTCTGCGGGCGGGGCCTTGGGAAACAGGCAGCGATAGCACGGCCCGCCTTTGTAGTTGAGCACGCTGATCTGCCCGTCGAAACGGTAGATGGCGCCATAGACCAAAGGTTTGCCCAACTGTACGCAAGCATCGTTGACCAGGTAGCGGGTATCGAAATTATCGGTACCGTCGATCACCAGGTCATAGGCGCCCACAAGTTCCAGAGCGTTGTCGGTGTCAAGCGCGGTGTTGTGCGCATTGATCCGGATATGAGGGTTGAGGTCCAGCAGGCGTTGCTTGGCGGACTCGACCTTGGGCATTCCCAGGGTGCTGTTGCCATGGACAATCTGGCGCTGCAGGTTGCTGCTTTCCACCACGTCAAAATCCACCAGCCCCAGGGTGCCGATGCCTGCCGCTGCCAGGTACAGGCTGATGGGCGAGCCCAGGCCCCCGGTGCCGATGACCAGAACTTTGGCTTTCTTCAGGTTCAATTGGCCTTCGCGGCCGACGCCCGGCAGGGTGATGTGGCGCACGTAGCGCTGCACTTCTTCGTTGCTCAGGGTGTCGATGTCCATGCCGCCTGAGGTGGCGAGCAACACTTCGATCCGGGATTTTGGCGGCAGGACTTCATCGGCTTCGATCAGCGCCTCCTCGGCGGTAAACAGGAAATGTTCCTTGAGCTGGTTGTTCTTTTCATGGAACAGGTGCTGACGCAATTGGGGGTGATTGGTGCAGAGATTTTCAATGACTTCGCGCAATGTCGATCCGGCGCCCTCAAGGGTCGATTCCGGCAGCTTGGCCACGCGAACCAGAATGTCGGGGAAAGAGACAGCGTTCATGGACAACTCCGTGTGCAGGTCGTTGAAGGGTTGAGGTGCGAAATGCTTGCCATCCCAGGCAAACAGTTTTGAACCCAGGACCTGGCGTTGGCGAACATCCACCACCAGATAGCTGACGGGGTAGATCGGCTCCCCCATGAACAGCGCCTTGTCCTGGTCTTCATCACTGAAATAGGCGCCGACATCCGGGTGGGAGTGATAGATCACCACCACCGGATTGTCGCTGCGAAACGCCTTGTTCAGCAGCAGGGTATCGGCCACCGAGAAGGTGTAGCCGTTGGCCGCGCTGCGGGGGTACATCTGGGAGTTCTTGTGGTGCAGCTCGTTCTGGATATTGCTGCCCAGGTACACACTGCCGTCGGCGAAGACGAAGCCGCAGCACTCTTCTGGGTAGCTGCGGCTGGCGTGGGCGTAGATCTGTTCCAGGGCGGTGGGGCGGAGGACTTCCATGTTTCTCTCGCGTTGGTTGAGGGTCATTTTTTCTTGGCCAGGAGTTTTTCAACCGGCAGCTTGGTGATCGCAAAGCCGGCCAGCAGAATCGCCGAATACAGCATAAGGTCGCGGGAAATTTCCACGCCTTCGTACCAGGCACCGATGATCACCGCGAACACCGGGAAGATGATGAAGACGAACGACAGGATGATCGGGCTCAGGCGCTTGAGCAGCATGAAATACACAATAAACCCGCCTACCGAGGCCACCAGCCCGAGGTAGAACAGTGCAGTCCAGGAGCGCAGGGTGATGTCATTGAAGGCTGGCGTTTCAAACCACAGGCCGGCGACGAACAACATCAGCCCGGCGATGCCGATGGGCAGGGTGTTGTAGGTAATCACGCTGATGGCACTGCCTTTCTGCTTGGTAATCACGTAGCACAACGCGTGCATGATCGCGGCGCTCAGTATCGCCAACACCCCGAAGAACTCGGCGTGGTCCAGGTGCAGGCCCTGGCTCTTGATGATCATGTAGAGGCTGCCAAACCCGATACCGATGCCAACGACCTGGGAGAAGTAGATGCGCTCACGCAGGAACAGCGCCGAAAAGATCAGGATGAATACCGGCATGCAGCTGAACAGCAGGGCCGTCAGGCCGGATGACACGTGCATCTCGCCATAGTTGAGCAGGTAATAGGGAACGCTGAAGTACGACAGGGTCACAAACACAAAGAACCAGCGGCTTTCCCGTGGGAACAGGATCGGCTCGCGACGCACCATGGCAAAACACAGGAACAGCGGAAACGCGATCAGAAAGCGCAGCCCGGCGGATGTCAGCGGCGGCACGCTCTCTACGGCGATCTTGATGCCCAGCCATGTAGTGCCCCAACTCAGGCACACGATCAGAAACATCAAGCTGGTCACCAGCCCGGCGAGCCACTGTTTTTGAGTTTTTGTTTTTGCAGTGTTTTCGAGAACGGCGGACATTGGCATCTTTTATTGCTTCCCTGAGCCGGAATTGAACTCTATATTGAACTTGTAATGAGTTATGTTTATCGGCGATTGAACCCGTAAAAGCACACTATTAGGGCGAAAGATGGCTGTCAAAACAAATATTGACATGGTGTCAATTATGCGTGAGGGCCTGTCCAATGGGCAGGGCGTGAAGTACAAGCGCCTGTCTGATGTGATGGAGCGGGGCATCCTCGAAGGCTTGATTGAACCGGGACGAAAACTGCCGCCCCATCGGGTGCTGTCCGACAACCTGGGGGTGACCATTGGCACCATCAGCCGGGCCTACGGTGAGCTGGAGCGCCTGGGCTTGGTGGTTGCACGGGTCGGTGACGGAACCTTCGTGCGCAAGCGTGGGATGGAGCGTCAGCGTGATGAAGGCTTTCGCAATTTCAGCGAGGAGCCGCGCCAGTACTTCGACATGAGTCGCAACATGCACATTCCGGGGCAGGAAACGGTGTTTCTTGCCCAGAGCTTCCAAACGCTGTCGACCAACGCCAAGTTCCTGCAGGACATCAGCGCCTATACCCCCGACGCCGGCTTGCCGCGTTACCGTGAAGCCGGGGCGCAATGGCTGGTGCAGCGCGATTTTCATCCGATTCCAGAGCAGGTCATCTGCGTCAACGGCGGCCAGCACGGTTTGCTGTGCGCGATGATGGCGCTGCTGCGTGCTGGCGATACGGTAGTCACCGAGCAACTGACTTATCCTGGGCTGATTACGGCTGCGCGCATGTTGGGCGTGCGCCTGATTGGCCTGGAAATGGATGAAGAAGGCGTGTTGCCCACGGCGCTGGATGAGGTCTGTCGTAATCACCGCATTTCGGCGTTGTACTGCACGCCGACTATTCAGAATCCCACGACGGCGGTGTTGTCGGTGGCGCGTCGCGAAGCCTTGGCCAAGGTGTGTCGTGAGCACAACCTGCTGATTCTCGAGGACGAAGCCCACGGCGTGCTGGTTGAGGATCGCCCGCCGCCCCTCAGCTATTTCGCGCCTGAGCGTACGATTTTGATCAGCAGTCTGAGCAAAGCGGTGTCGGCAGGGTTGCGGGTAGGCTACGTCCACGCACCGCCCGCGCTGGTCAGTCGCATTTCCGCGGCGTTGCGCTCGACCTGCTGGATGGCGACGCCTGTGACCCTGGAACTGGCCACCCAGTGGATCGAAAACGGCACGGCGGAATATCTGTTGCGCCAACAAATCAACGAAATCAGCCGCCGCAAGACCTTGGTCGAGGATTTATTGATCGGGCTGGCGTATCGCACCCACCTCAACAGCCCGCATTTCTGGATCGAAGTGCCGGAGCCATGGCGTGCGTCGGAAATCGAGGCAGAGCTCAGGCAGAACAATTACCTGATCGCCACCGCCGAGGCGTTTGCCGTGGGGCAGACGGCGGTGCCGCAGTTTATTCGGGCGAGTATCTGCAATACGTCTGGCGATGATCAGTTACTGCGCGAGGGGTTTGATGCGCTGGCGACGGCGTTGGGGCAGGGGGGGGGGCGGTTTCATCTGTAAATCCGCGTTACCGTTCATCGCAGGCAAGCCAGCTCCCACAGGGGAACGCATTCCAACTGTGGGAGCTGGCTTGCCTGCGATAGCGTCAGATCAGGCGACAGAGATCACTTGAAGCGCCGCTCCACACCCTTCTCAACCAAAATCTTTGCCGAAATCTCTTCCACCGAAAAATGCGTGGAATTGATGTGTGCAATATTCTCGCGACGGAACAGATTTTCCACTTCACGCACTTCGAATTCGCACTGCGCATAGCTGGAGTAGCGGCTGTTGGGCTTGCGTTCGTTACGGATGGCGGTCAGGCGGTCCGGGTCGATGGTCAGGCCGAACAGTTTGTGCGAGTGGGCGCGCAGGGCGGCGGGCAGCGTCAGGTGCTCCATATCGTCTTCGGTCAGCGGGTAGTTGGCCGCACGGATACCGAATTGCATGGCCATGTACAGACAGGTCGGGGTCTTGCCGCAACGCGACACGCCCACCAGGATCAGGTCGGCCTTGTCGTAGTAGTGGGTGCGGGCGCCATCATCGTTGTCGAGGGCAAAGTTCACCGCCTCGATGCGCTCCATATAGTTGGAGTTATGCCCGATGGAATGGGACTTTCCGACAGAGTATGAAGAATGCTCACTCAACTCCTGTTCCAATGGCGCCAGGAAGGTCGAGAAAATGTCGATCATGAAACCATTCGACGTTGCGAGAATCTCACGAATGTCTTGATTGACGATGGTGTCGAAAATGATCGGGCGAAAACCGTCTTTTTCAGCCGCCAGATTGATTTGTTGTACCATGGCCCGCGCTTTATCCACGCTGTCTATATAAGGCCGGGTGAATTTGGCGAAGGTAATGTTTTCGAACTGCGCAAGCAGGCTCTGGCCCAGTGTTTCGGCTGTGATGCCGGTGCCGTCGGAAATAAAGAAAGCAGATCGTTTCATTTGAGCCCTGGGCCTTAAGCTGATGGCGAATCTTGGATATGATAGGCGCGATTTTGCCGTCCCGCAGTGGGCCGCATTCTCACTTATTTTCCAGGTCCAGGCCACAAGCGCTGGCGTTAGCTCCTACTGAGCAACCCGCGTCCTGAGCTTTTCCAACACAGAAAGTGGAGAGATCACCTTGGTAGAGTACGTAGTTTCCCTCGATAAGCTCGGCGTCCATGATGTAGAGCATGTGGGGGGCAAGAACGCATCCCTCGGCGAGATGATCAGTAATCTTGCAGGCGCTGGTGTCTCGGTGCCCGGTGGTTTCGCCACCACGGCCCAGGCTTACCGCGACTTCCTCGAGCTGAGCGGCCTCAACGCCCAGATCCACGCCGCGCTGGATGCCTTGGACGTCGACGACGTCAACGCCCTGGCCAAGACCGGCGCCCAGATCCGTCAGTGGATCATGGAAGCCGAGTTCCCCGAGAAGCTCAACGAAGAAATTCGCACCGCCTTCGCCACCCTGTCCGCCGGCAACCCGGACATGGCCGTCGCCGTGCGCTCCTCGGCCACCGCCGAAGACTTGCCGGACGCTTCCTTTGCCGGCCAGCAGGAAACCTTCCTGAATATCCGTGGCGTGGAAAACGTCATTCGCGCGGCCAAGGAAGTATTCGCCTCGCTGTTCAACGACCGCGCTATTTCCTACCGTGTACACCAGGGTTTCGACCACAAGCTGGTGGCCTTGTCTGCTGGTGTGCAGCGCATGGTGCGTTCGGAAACCGGCACTGCTGGCGTGATGTTCACCCTGGACACTGAGTCGGGCTTCCGTGATGTGGTATTCATTACCGGTGCCTACGGCCTGGGCGAAACCGTCGTACAAGGCGCGGTCAACCCTGACGAATTCTACGTGCACAAGCACACCCTTGAGGCCGGACGCCCGGCCATCCTGCGCCGCAACCTGGGCAGCAAGGCGATCAAGATGATCTACGGCGACGAAGCCAAGGCCGGTCGCTCGGTGAAAACCGTTGACGTCGACAAGGCCGAGCGCGCGCGTTTCTGCCTGACCGATGCTGAAGTCAGCGAACTGGCCAAACAGGCGATGATCATCGAGAAGCACTACAAGTGCCCGATGGACATCGAGTGGGCCAAGGACGGTGACGACGGCAAGCTATATATCGTGCAAGCGCGTCCGGAAACCGTGAAGAGCCGCACTTCGGCCAATGTCATGGAGCGTTACCTGCTCAAGGAAACCGGCACCGTACTGGTGGAAGGCCGTGCCATTGGTCAGCGCATCGGTGCTGGCAAGGTGCGGATCATCAAGGACGTGTCGGAAATGGACAAGGTCCAGCCCGGCGACGTGCTGGTTTCCGACATGACCGACCCGGACTGGGAGCCGGTGATGAAGCGCGCCAGCGCCATCGTCACCAACCGAGGCGGGCGTACTTGCCACGCGGCGATCATCGCCCGTGAACTGGGGATCCCGGCGGTAGTCGGTTGCGGCAACGCCACCCAACTGCTCAAGGAGGGCCAGGGTGTCACCGTGTCCTGCGCCGAAGGCGATACCGGTTTCATCTTTGAAGGTGAACTGGGCTTCGACATCAAGCAAAACTCCATCGACGCCATGCCGGACCTGCCGTTCAAGATCATGATGAACGTCGGCAACCCGGACCGCGCCTTCGATTTCGCGCAGTTGCCGAACGCCGGTGTGGGCCTGGCCCGCCTGGAATTCATCATCAATCGCATGATCGGCGTGCACCCCAAGGCCTTGTTGAACTATGACGGCCTGCCGCTGGATATCAAGGAAAGCGTCGACAAGCGCATCGCCGGCTACAACGACCCGGTAGGCTTCTATGTCGAGAAGCTGGTGGAAGGCATCAGTACGCTGGCCGCGGCGTTCTACCCGAAAAAGGTCATCGTGCGCCTGTCGGACTTCAAGTCCAACGAGTACGCCAACCTGATCGGCGGCAAGCTCTACGAGCCGGAAGAGGAAAACCCGATGCTGGGCTTCCGTGGCGCCTCGCGTTACATCAGCGAAGCGTTCCGCGACTGCTTCGAGCTTGAGTGCCGTGCCCTCAAGCGCGTGCGCAACGAGATGGGCCTGACCAACGTCGAGATCATGGTGCCGTTCGTACGCACCTTGGGCGAAGCAAGCCAAGTGGTCGACCTGCTGGCCGAAAACGGCTTGACCCGTGGCGAGAACGGCTTGCGCGTGATCATGATGTGCGAATTGCCGTCCAACGCCATCCTCGCCGAAGAGTTCCTGGAGTTCTTCGACGGTTTCTCCATCGGCTCCAACGACCTGACCCAGCTGACCCTGGGCCTGGACCGCGACTCCGGGATCATCGCTCACCTGTTCGACGAGCGTAACCCAGCGGTCAAAAAGCTGCTGGCCAATGCCATCCAGGCGTGTAACAAGGCCGGCAAGTACATTGGTATCTGTGGCCAAGGCCCTTCCGACCACCCTGACCTGGCCAAATGGCTGATGGAGCAGGGCATCGAAAGCGTCTCGCTGAACCCGGACTCTGTGCTGGAAACCTGGTTCTTCCTGGCGGAAGGCCAAGCGTCCGCTTAAAGTCGCAACGTCAAAAGTGCCGGTCACTCGTGAGGGTGACCGGCATTCTTATCTGTACTGGGCGGGAACTCCTTGCGGACGCCGCCCTTTTTTGTGCAAGAGCATTATGCAAAGCAGCAGCAACCTGTTTCCCGTCGCCTTGATCAGCGCTGAACGTCGTGGCGACCTGAGTGAAGACGTCTACCGGCTCAAGCCCGGCAATAGCCCTGATGGCACCGTCGAGCTGGCGGTTACCCGTTTGGGCCTGGCCGATGTCCCGGAAAACCGGGGCACGCCGATTATTTTATTGCATGGCAGCTTTTCCAATCGGCGCTTCTGGTACTCGCCCAAGGGGATCGGCCTGGGCGCTTACCTGGCGCGCCGGGGTTTTGATGTGTGGATCCCGGAAATGCGCGGCCATGGGCTGTCCAAGCGCAACCATGAGTACGCCAGAAACCGCGTCGCCGATTACGCCCGCTACGATTTGCCGGCCATGGGGGCCTTTGTGCGTGAGCAAAGCGGGCAGGTCCCGCACTGGATCGGGCATTCCCTCGGTGCCACGACCTTGGCTGCGGCCCTGGGCGGGCAACATTTGGGGGCGCCTGAGGTGGCTTCGGTGGCATTGTTCGGCTGCCAGGTCAGCCGCACCCATTGGCCGTTGAAAATTCCACCCGTGGAGTGGGGTACTCGGTTGATCCTCAAGCGCCTTGCCCATGTGTCTGGCCCACGCTTCAAGCGCGGCCCCGAGGATGAGCCGGCGGGAGTGATGATCGAAGCGATGCGCTGGAATGGCCTGTTCGGCCGCTTCGGCGATGCCGAATGTGACTGGTGGAAGGGCTTGGCGCAGATCGATGTGCCGTTGCTCGCGGTCAGCGCGGCGGGCGATCGGCAAGACCCGGACTGGGCGTGTCGCAAGCTCTTCGAGCAGGTCGGCAGCGAGCATCGCCAGTATCTGTGCCTGGGGCGCGAGCAGGGTTTCAGCGAGGACTTCGGGCATGTGCAGATGCTGGTCAGCAAAGCCGCGCAGGCCGAAGTATGGCCATTGGTGGAACGGTGGTTGAACGACCCACTGACACCATTATTCGGGACTCGACCCCAAGTGGCCGCAGCAGTTTGAGCAAACGCTCTACCAAGGGCGTTTCACTCTTGAGTGGTTGCGGCTAAGATATGACGCGCTGGGCGCTTCTGGTCATATTCAGTCGCGCAACGTGTATTGCGTTGCGCTGATGCGGGTCCGATCATGGCGGCTCACCACTGGCAGGCACTTAAAGAATGCCTGTCGCGGCGCGTTTTTCTGATGTACACCGTGGATGTTCGATCTCTTCTTTGACGACAGGAGCTTCTCGATGAACCATTACGTGACCCCCGACCTGTGTGACGCCTACCCGGAACTGGTGCAGGTAGTGGAGCCGATGTTCAGCAACTTCGGTGGCCGAGATTCTTTTGGGGGTGAGATCGTCACCATCAAATGCTTCGAAGATAATTCCCTGGTAAAGGAACAGGCTGACCAGCCGGGCGCTGGCAAAGTGATGGTCGTTGACGGCGGAGGCTCACTGCGCCGCGCGTTGCTGGGCGATCTGATTGCCGATAAAGCTGCGAAAAATGGCTGGGAAGGGCTGGTGATCTATGGTTGCGTCCGGGATGTGGATGTTCTCGCCCAGACCGACTTGGGTGTGCAGGCACTGGCCTCCCACCCGATGAAAACCGACAAGCGTGGCCTCGGTGACCTGAACGTCGTTGTGACGTTCGCGGGTGTGACGTTCCGTCCGGGTGAGTACATCTACGCCGACAATAACGGCGTGATCGTGTCGCCCAGCCCGCTGAAAATGCCTGAATAAACCCAAGGAGTCTGGATGTTCGAGGAAGAGAACGCGCAATGGGGGCTGGTACATGCCCTGGTGCTGGATGGTAAAGGCGGTGCGCGTTCGATTGCCCGGACTGAGCTCGACGATCTGCAGTTGCAACCCCAGGAAAGCCTGTGGCTGCATTGGGATCGCAGCCATCCCCAGACCCAGACCTGGCTGCGCAAATCCAGCGGCCTGAGCGAATTTGCCTGCGACCTGCTGCTGGAGGAGAACACCCGCCCACGGTTGTTGCCGTTGCCCGACGCCGAATTGCTGTTGTTTCTGCGCGGGATCAATCTCAACCCCGGGGCAGAGCCGGAGGACATGGTTTCGGTGCGTATCTTCGCCGCCGCCAATCGTGTGATCTCCCTGCGTTTGCGCCCGTTGCGCGCCACCGATGAGCTATTGGTGCAACTGGCGGACGGCAAAGGCCCAAAAACGGCGTCTGAACTCATACTTTATATGGCTCAGTACCTGACCAATAAAGTGCAGGATCTGGTTACAGGGTTGTCAGAAATCGTCGATTCCGAGGAAGAAAAACTCGATGCCGACGAACGGTATACCCCAGAGCACGGCAGCGTTTTGCAGATCCGTCGGCGCGCGGCCGGGCTCAAGCGGTTTTTGGCACCACAGCGGGATATTTTTGCCCAGCTGACGCGAATAAAATTGGCATGGTTCTGCGATGACGATGCTGACTATTGGAACGAGTTGCACAACAGTCTGACCCGTTACCTGGAAGAGCTGGAACTGGCCAGAGAGCGCGTGGGGCTTGTGCTTGAGGCCGAAGACCGGCGCTTGAGCCTGCGCATGAACCGCACCATGTATCGCTTCGGGATCATCACCGGGATCTTCTTGCCGATGAGTTTTCTCACCGGTTTGCTCGGTATAAATGTGGGTGGCATTCCGTTCTCCGAGAGCCCCTACGGATTCATGATTGCGTGCCTGTTGATGGTCTCGGTGGCCCTGGGACAATGGTGGCTATTTCGACGATTACGATGGGTTTGAGCTGAATATGACCTGAACGTAGGAAAGGGTCGATGTGACCCGATGAATTTTACCCTCGTCTTTTAATTCACTTGCGAGAGGTCTCTATGCACGATCCGTTCGAACAGTCTTTGCGTGACATGCTCAATGCTTCGCCATCCAACCGTGATGACGATGCTTGCCTGGGTCGCGTATTGAAAACCGCCAACCGTCAGGTCGGTGCGGGTGATCTGTTCGGGCTGCTCGGGCGTTGGTTGCCGGCATTGATGATGGCCCTGAACAACGGTTCGGCCCATGTGTCACCGGTTTCGCGCCGTAAACCTCTTGCTCGCACTGCTGATAAGGCTGATTGAATATGGAACTTGATCTCTGGACCCAGAGCCTGGTCACCGCGATGACCGCATTGTGGACCAAGGTTGCGAATTTCATTCCCAACCTGTTTGGTGCCCTGGTCCTGGTGTTGCTGGGCTTTGTCGTGGCCAAGTTGCTCGACACCCTGTTGTCCAAGCTGCTCGCCAAACTCGGGCTGGATCGCCTGATGGCCGGCACCGGTTTGACCAAATTGCTGGGTCGCGCCGGGCTGCAGGTGCCGATTTCTACCTTGATCGGCAAGATCGTCTACTGGTTTGTTCTACTTATTTTTCTGGTTTCTGCAGCGCAATCCCTTGGACTTGAGCGAGTTTCAGCTACGCTCGACATGCTGGCACTGTATTTGCCGAAAGTTTTCGGCGGCGCGCTGGTGTTGCTGGTAGGTGTTTTACTCGCGCAATTGGCCAATGGGCTGGTGCGCGGGGCCGCTGAAGGCGTGGGGTTGGACTACGCGGCAGGCTTGGGGCGAATCGCACAGGGGCTGGTGATCATCATCAGTATTTCCGTCGCGATCAGCCAGTTGGAGGTCAAGACTGACCTGCTGAACCACGTCATTGTGATTGTTTTGATTACCGTTGGTCTGGCCGTTGCACTGGCCATGGGTTTGGGAAGCCGGGAAATTGCCGGTCAGATTCTTGCGGGAATCTATGTGCGTGAGCTATATCAGGTTGGGCAACAAGTGCGTGTGGGCGAGGTTGAAGGGCAGATCGAGGAGATCGGTACGGTCAAGACGACAGTGCTGACCGATGACGGAGAACTGGTTTCGCTGTCCAACCGGATTCTCCTGGAGCAGCAGGTCAGTAGCCGCTAATCCGGCAAACCCTGCTAATGTACGCCGCCGCAAACCCGGGTGACCGGGTTGCAACGGACATTGACCTGACTGCCGGCACGACTTGTTTTGAATAAAGCCCAAACGCTGTCCACGCGCTATGACCCCCGTGAGCTCTCTGATGAGGAGTTGGTCGCGCGCTCGCACACGGAGCTGTTTCACGTAACACGCGCGTACGAAGAATTGATGCGCAGGTATCAACGCACTCTGTTCAACGTTTGTTCAAGGTATTTGGGGAACGATAGAGACGCGGACGATGTCTGTCAGGAAGTGATGCTCAAGGTGCTATATGGCCTGAAGAACTTCGAGGGCAAATCGAAGTTCAAGACCTGGCTGTACAGCATCACGTACAACGAGTGCATCACGCAGTATCGGAAGGAACGGCGAAAGCGTCGCTTGATGGACGCTTTGAGTCTGGACCCCCTTGAGGAGGCGTCTGAAGAAAAGGCGCCGGCACCCGAGGAGAAGGGCGGACTTGATCGCTGGTTGGTGCATGTGAACCCGATTGACCGGGAAATTCTGGTGCTTCGCTTTGTCGCAGAGCTGGAATTCCAGGAAATCGCTGACATCATGCATATGGGCTTGAGTGCTACAAAAATGCGGTACAAACGTGCTCTTGATAAATTACGTGAGAAATTTGCGGGCGAGACTGAAACTTAGTGCGTAGCAAATATCTCTTACGTGTAGGCAAGTTCTGTTAGACTTGTCGCCGAGTTGTCCCCCGGTTTGTGGGACTGCTTTACAATCACCAGATGGGGATTTAACGGATGAAACTGAAAAACACCTTGGGCTTGGCCATTGGTTCTCTTATTGCCGCTACTTCTTTCGGCGTTCTGGCACAAGGCCAAGGCGCAGTTGAAGGCGAGCTGTTCTACAAGAAGCAGTACAACGATAGCGTTAAGCACATCGAAGACGGCTTCAACCCAGGCGCTCGCATTGGTTACTTCCTGACCGACGATCTGTCGTTGAATCTGTCGTACGACAAGACCAACCACACCCGTTCGAACGACGGCACTGGCAACCAGAAGATCAAAGGTGACACTGGCAGCCTCGTTGCTCAGTACCACTTCGGTCAGGCTGGCGTTGATAGCCTGCGTCCATACGTTGAAGGCGGTTTCGGCCACCAGAGCCGTACCAACGTCAAGGCTGACGGCCACAGCGGTCGCGACCAGACCACTTTCGCCACCATCGGTACTGGCGTGAAGTACTACTTCACCAACAACCTGTACGCTCGTGCTGGTGTTGAAGCTGACTACGGTCTGGACAACGGCAAGTGGGACTACTCCGCACTGGTTGGCCTGGGCGTGAACTTCGGCGGTAACGCTGGCGCAGCTGCTCCAGCTCCTACCCCAGCACCAGCTCCAGAGCCAGTTCCAGAGCCAGAAGCTCCGGTTGCTCAGGTTGTTCGTGTTGAGCTGGACGTTAAGTTCGACTTCGACAAGTCGGTTGTTAAGCCTAACAGCTACGGCGACGTGAAAAACCTGGCCGACTTCATGGCTCAGTACCCAGACACCAACGTAGAAGTTGCTGGTCACACTGACTCCGTCGGTCCAGACGCTTACAACCAGAAGCTGTCCCAGCGTCGTGCTGACGCTGTTAAGCAAGTCCTGGTTAAAGATGGCGTAGCTCCTAGCCGCATCACTTCCGTTGGTTACGGTGAGTCCCGCCCAGTTGCTGACAACGCAACTGAAGCTGGCCGCGCTGTTAACCGTCGCGTAGAAGCAGCTGTTGAAGCCACCGCTAAGTAATTAGCCTGGCTTTACAAAAAAACCCGGCTTAGGCCGGGTTTTTTTCGCCTGGAATTTGCCTCAGGCACTGGCCGCCGTCGCCAGGCAAGCCGCCTGCGCAGCACCAGCAACGCTACCAATCACCAGGATAGCCGGGCTTTTCAGGGCGAACGCTTGCGCATCCTCATGCATCCGCGCCAGATCACTGCGGCATTCGCGCTGCTGGGGCAGCGAAGCATTTTCGATCATCGCCACGGGCATGTCCGGGGCCATGCCGCCTTCGAGCAACTGCTGACGAATCTCCTCCAGCTTCGCCACGCCCATGTACACCACCAGTGTGGTTCCACTTTCCGCCAGTGCGCGCCAGTTCAACGCGCTGTCGTCCTGAGTATGAGCAGTGACCAGCGTCACCCCACGGCTCACACCGCGTAACGTCAGGGGAATATCGCAGCTCGTCGCCCCGGCTAACCCCGACGTGATGCCGTTGACCAACTCCACCTCAATGCCACGTTCGCGCAGCCACAGCGCCTCTTCGCCACCGCGACCAAAAATGCACGGGTCGCCGCCCTTGAGCCGCACCACGCATTTGCCCTGGCGGGCATAACGCAGCATCAGGCGATGGATAAAATCCTGGGGCGTGGAGCGGCAGCCACCGCGTTTACCGACGGTAATCACGCGTGCATCGCCGCAGTGTTCGAGCACGGCCGGGTTGACCAGGTCATCAATCAGCACCACGTCCGCTTCATGCAGGGCTCTGACTGCCTTGAGGGTCAGCAACTCCGGATCACCGGGCCCAGCGCCTACCAGCCACACTTTTGCGCTCATGTTGTTCCCCTTACACACTGATGGCGATTGGCTGCGGTTTGCTGGCCAAAAGACGTTTGATTTCCGGCACGCAGGAGCCGCATTGGGTGCCGCAACCCAGTTCCCGTTTAAGTCCATCCAGGTCCAGGCCACGTCCAACGCCCGCACACACGGCGTTTTCGCTGACGTTCTTGCAGTTGCACACAATCTTGTTGCTGGCCGTTGCGGCACCGGGTGGCGCGCTTAAAGGTGCCAACAGCCAGCGTCGCAGTTGTTCGTCGGCGCGGCCTTCCAGCCACAGGCTTTGCAACCAGTGGCGGGCCAGGGTTTCGCCGGCCAGGCGCAGGGCGGTGATACGTCCTTTTTCGATTTTCACGCGCTTGCCGATCGAGCGGCGCGGGTCGTCGTAGGCCATGACCGGACCGTCGTTCAGGCCCAGCAAGTGGTCAATCCGAGTCAACAAATGCAGGTCCGGCGCCTCGGTATGGGCTGCCCGTACCAGCAACGCAGGGCGTTCACGGCCGGCCAGGCTCAGGCTGACGTAGGCAAATTCCTCACACAGCGGGCGCAGCGCTTCGAAATGCTGCTGCACATTGCCCTCGATCAACGCGAACAGCTGCCACGGCAGTTGCACGGCTTCCAGACGCACCCCGCTGTGCTTGAGTTCAGGCTGTTTGGACAGTGGGTCAAACGCCGGTTGGGTGATCACATTGACGCCGCCCTTGAGAAAGCGGTCGCCCCAATGCATCGGCAGAAATGCATGGCCGGGCCGTACGCTGTCATCGCTGCTGACAGCGACGATCACGCTGCCGCGACGGCTTTTCAGGCTGACCAGGTCACCTTCCTGGAGGCGGTGGCGGCGAAGCTCGTCCGGGTGCAGGCTCAACAGCGCTTCACTGACATGCCCGAACAACTGTGCGGCCGTGCCGGTGCGGCTCATACCGTGCCACTGGTCACGCAGACGGCCGGTGATCAAGGTCAGGGGGAAGCGCGCGTCCCGTTGTTCCTTGGCCGCGCGGTAAGGGGCGGCCACAAACCGCGCCCGGCCATTGTCGGTGGGGAAGATGCCATCGCTATACAGGCGCGCTGTGCCTGTCTGTGCGCCTGTGGGAAACGGCCATTGCTGCGGGCCGAGTTGGTCGAGCAGGCCATGGCTGATACCGGACAAGTCGAGGTCACGCCCTTGAGTGAGCCCCTTGAACTCGTCAAACAGCTGCGCCGGCTGTGCAAAGGCGAACAGGCTGGGCAACCCTGGCCGTAGGCGACGCTCCAGGCGCTGTGCGAAATCTACGGTAATTGCCCAGTCCGCCCGCGCCTCTCCCGGTGGGCTGATGGCGCGGCGTACGTGGGAAATACGCCGCTCGGAATTGGTGACCGTGCCGTCTTTTTCGCCCCAACTGGCGGCAGGCAACAGCAGGTCGGCATAAGTGGCGGTTTCGGTGGTGCGAAAAGCCTCCTGCAACACCACGAACGGGCACGCCGCCAAGGCCGCACGCACGGCGTTCTGGTCGGGCAAGGATTGTGCAGGGTTGGTGCAGGCGATCCACAGGGCCTTGATCTTGCCTGCCTGCATCTGTTCAAACAGTTCGATCGCGGTAAGGCCGGCGGGTGCAGGCAGTTGCTCCACACCCCAATAGGTGGCCACTTCAGCGCGATGTGCCGGGTTGGACGCCTCGCGGTGGCCCGGCAGCAGGTTGGACAGGCTGCCGGTTTCGCGACCGCCCATGGCATTCGGTTGACCGGTCAGGGAAAACGGCCCGCACCCCGGCCTGCCAATGGTGCCCGTGGCCAAGTGCAGGTTGATCAACGCGCTGTTTTTTGCGCTGCCGGCAGTGGATTGGTTGAGGCCCATGCACCATAGCGACAAAAAGCTGCTGGAGGTGCCGACCCACTGCGCACACAGGCGCAACTGTTCGACGCTGATCCCGCACAACTGCGTGACCATCTGCGGCGTGTAGTCATGCACCAGGCGTTTGAGCTCGGCCAAGCCATCGGTGTGGGCCTGGATGAACGCACGATCAATCCAGTCTTCCCACAGCAGCAAATGCAAAATCCCGTGAAACAACGCCACGTCCGTCCCCGGCAAGATTGCCAGGTGCAGGTCAGCCAAATCGCAGGTGTCTGTACGCCGAGGATCAATTACCAGTACTTTCATCTGCGGGCGCTGCGCTTTGGCCTGCTCCAGGCGTCGGAACAATACCGGGTGGGCGTAGGCCATATTACTGCCGACGATCATCACGCAGTCGCTGTTTTCCAGGTCTTCATAACTGCATGGCGGCGCATCGGCGCCCAGGCTGCGTTTGTAGCCGACCACCGCCGATGACATGCACAGCCGAGAATTGCTGTCGATATTGTTGGTGCCTACCAACGCCCGGGCCAGCTTGTTGAAGCTGTAGTAATCCTCGGTCAATAGTTGCCCCGAGATATAGAACGCCACGCTGTCCGGGCCGTGCTCGGCGATGGTCTCGGCGAACACGTTGGCGGCGTGATCCAGGGCGGTGTCCCAGTCGGTACGGGTACGGGCCAAACCTTTGCCCAGGCGCAACTCCGGATACAGGGCGCGTGCGCTCACGTCGCCGGTCAGGTGCAGGCTGGCGCCTTTGCTGCACAATTTGCCGAAGTTGGCCGGATGGCTCGGATCGCCTTGTACCCCCAGGATCTGCTCGCCGTCATGCTCGATCAGCACGCCGCAGCCCACGCCGCAATAACAGCAGGTGGACGCGGTGGTCTGGCGGTTCATCAACCCGCGTCCCGCAGGGCCAGCATCACCCGGCCGTTTTCTACCCGGGCCTGATGATGGTGGGCGCAGCCGATATCCGGCGCCTGGGCTTCGCCGGACGCCAGGTCAATCTGCCAGTTGTGCAGCGGGCAGGCGACGCGCTTGCCATAGATTAAGCCTTGGGAGAGCGGGCCGCCCTTGTGCGGGCAACGGTCGTCAAGGGCGAAGACTTCGTCGTCACTGGTACGAAAAATCGCGATGTCGCCTTTGGGCCCACTGATGATGCGCGAGCCCAGGGTATTGATTTCATCAAGGGCGCAGATATCCAGCCAGTTCATAGCGACACCTCCAGTTGTTTGACCGGGATAACGTCGAACTCCTTTTTCAGCAGCGGCTGTTCCAGGCGTTCCTTCCACGGGTCCTGTTCGAATGACAGCGAGAACTGCAAACGCTCATTGAGCGCCTGGCGGCGGGCCGGGTCTTCCAGAACGGCCTTCTTGATGTGCTCCATGCCCACCCGTTGCAGGTAGTGCACCGTGCGTTCCAGGTAGAACGCTTCTTCGCGGTACAGCTGCAGAAATGCGCCGTTGTATTCGCGCACTTCATCGGCGGTCTTGAGCTTGACGAAAAACTCCGCGACTTCGGTCTTGATGCCGCCGTTGCCACCGATATACATCTCCCAACCGGAGTCGACACCGATAATTCCCACGTCCTTGATGCCCGCTTCCGAACAGTTGCGTGGGCAACCGGACACCGCCAGCTTGACCTTGTGCGGTGACCACATATTGAACAGGTCATGCTCCAGTTCGATGCCCAGTTGGGTGGAATTCTGCGTGCCGAAACGGCAGAACTCGCTGCCCACGCAGGTTTTCACGGTGCGGATGGATTTGCCGTAGGCATGGCCGGACGGCATGTCCAGGTCCTTCCACACCCCTGGCAAGTCCTGCTTCTTGATGCCGAGCAAGTCGATGCGCTGGCCGCCGGTGACTTTCACCATCGGCACGTTGTACTTGTCGGCCACATCGGCGATGCGGCGCAGCTCCGAAGGATTGGTCACGCCGCCCCACATCCGTGGGACTACAGAGTAGGTGCCGTCTTTCTGAATATTGGCGTGGGCCCGTTCGTTGATCAGTCGTGATTGCGGGTCGTCCTTGGCCTCGCCCGGCCAGGTTGAAATCAGGTAGTAGTTGAGAGCGGGGCGGCAGGTGGCGCAGCCATTGGGGGTACGCCAGTTCAGGTAGCGCATGGTGCTGTCGATAGTCAGCAAGTGCTGCTCGCGGATAGCCTGACGGATCTGCCCGTGATTAAGGTCGCTGCACCCACAGATGGCCTTTTCGCTTTTGGGTTTGACGTCAGCCGCGCCGCCCACGGTGTTGATCAGGATCTGCTCAACCAGCCCGGCACAGGAACCGCAGGAGCTGGCGGCCTTGGTGTGTTTTTTCACCTCATCGACGCTGAACAGCCCTTGTTCCTGGATTGCCTTGACGATGGTGCCTTTGCACACGCCGTTGCAGCCGCAGACTTCGGCGCTGTCGGCCATGCTCATGGCTTTGTCCTGGCCTTGATGGCCCACATCGCCCAAGGCGTTCTCACCGAACATCAGGTGATCGCGGATCTCGCCAATTGCATGGTTCTCACGGATCTGGCGGAAGTACCAACCACCATCCGCGGTATCGCCGTACAGGCACGCACCGACCAGGATGTCGTCCTTGATTACCAGCTTCTTGTATACGCCGCCGATCGGGTCGGAGAGGGTGATGGTCTCGGTGCCTTCACCGCCCATGAAGTCGCCGGCAGAAAAGAGGTCGATGCCGGTCACCTTCAGCTTGGTCGAGGTCACCGAGCCTTTGTAAGTGGCAAAGCCCAGTTGGGCCAAGTGGTTGGCGCAGACCTTGGCTTGTTCGAACAGCGGCGCCACCAGGCCATAGGCGATCCCGCGATGGCTGGCGCATTCGCCGATCGCGTAGATGCGCGGGTCGTAGGTTTGCATCGTGTCGTTGACCAGGATCCCACGGTTGCAGGGGATGCCGGACTTCTCCGCCAGTTCGGTGTTGGGGCGGATACCGGCGGCCATCACCACCAGGTCGGCGGGGATGATGTCGCCATTTTTGAATTGCACCGAGCCGACGCGACCATTACCGGCATCATGCAAGGCCTGGGTTTGCTCGCACAGGCGAAACACCAGGCCACGGCTTTCCAGTTCGGTTTGCAGCAACTGGCCGCTGGTCTTGTCCAGTTGGCGTTCCAGCAGCCATTCACCGAGATGCACCACCGTCACGTGCATACCGCGCAGCATCAGGCCGTTGGCCGCTTCCAGGCCGAGCAGGCCACCACCGATCACCACCGCGTGCTTGTGGGTCTTGGCGGTGTCGATCATCGCCTGGGTATCGGCAATGTCGCGGTAGCCAATCACGCCCTGCAAGGTGTTGCCGGGAATCGGCAGGATAAACGGCGTAGAACCGGTGGCGATCAGCAGGCGATCGTACTCGGCCTCGGTGCCGTCTTCGGCGATGACTTTGCGCTTGACCCGGTCGATCTGCACCACCTTGCGGTTGAGCAGTAGCTTGACGTTGTTATCCAGGTACCAGTCGAGGTCGTTGAGCACGATCTCTTCGAAGGTTTGCTCACCGGCCAGCACCGGCGACAGCAGGATGCGGTTGTAGTTGGTGTGGGGCTCGGCGCCGAATACGGTGATGTCGTACAGCTCGCTGCTCAGCTTGAGCAATTCTTCAAGGGTGCGAACCCCGGCCATGCCGTTGCCGATCATCACCAGTTTGAGTTTTTTCATGTCGTTCTCCGCAATGGCTCGACAAATCATGCGCAAACAAAAAAAGGCGTCCCCGCTAGTCAGCTAGCGAGGACGCCTTTGTCCTGGTCCCGTTCTCTCGGGAAGCTCGACCCTTCGACGTTGAAGGGGCGGCTATATGTGGGTTGTTGGAAGACCTAATGCAGCAGCTGTGCCAAGTTGCATACCCCCAGTTTTATTGGGCGTTTAAACAGGAGAGAGGTGGATTTTGCTCGTTAGTGGTGCAGCAGCCAGTACAGCAGCACCAGATTGATCAACAGTGAGGCCACTGCCAGGGTTTGCCAGACCTTCAGCGGCTCGCGCTCCAGCAGCGGCCGTGGCCGTACGCTCAGTTCGCGGCGGTCAGCCTGTTCCAGTACCAGCAGCCATTCTTCGGCAGTTTCATAGCGCTGTGCGGGCAGGGCGGCCACGGCGCGCTCCAGGCTGTGGGGCAACCAATCCGGCAGGTCGGGGCGATAGCGGCTGGCGCTGACAGGCTGGTTGAAACGCGGGCGTTGGAAGGCTTCGATTTCGCCGTAGGGGTAATGCCCAGTCAGCAGGTAATACAAGGTCACACCGACACTATACAAATCCTGTTGCGCAGTAGGATGCTCGCCACCGAAAGCTTCGGGTGCGATAAAACTCGGGGTGCCGGGCAGTAAGTGGGCACGGTCTTCAGAAAGGCCAGGGCAGTAGGCCAGGCCAAAGTCCAGCACCCGCAGTTCCCCGTCATCGCCCAGCAGCAGGTTTTCCGGCTTGATGTCGCGGTGCAGAATCTGTCGGCGATGCAGCAGGCCCACGGCGCGCAGCAAGCGTTCGGCGATTGACTGCCATTGCGCCAGCGGCAGCGGGCCTTGTTGTTGAAACAGCTGGGCGAGGGTCTGCCCGGGGTATTCGCGCATCACGTAGTACAAATGCTGACGACCACTGGCGGCATGCACCTCCGGAAAGGCACGGCCAGCGACGCGGCGCAGAAACCATTCCTCCGATAACAAGGCTTGGGCGGCGTCGGTGTCATCGTGGCGCAAGGGCAAGGTCTTGAGCAGCCAGGGTTGCCGCTGCGCATCGTGCACGCGGTACAGCAACGATTGCCGACTCTGCGCCAGCACGCTTTGCACCTCCCAGCCTTCAAAGATCTGCCCAACCTTCAGCGGCGGCGGCGTTGGCCATTGCTGCAACTGCACCAAGGCGTCGCCGAGGGTGGCGGCGCCGAGTTGGTCGATGCGCACCAGCAAGGCGCTGGCGTTGTCTTGGCTGCCGGCCAGGTGGGCGGCGCTGACCAGGGTGCTGACGGCCAGGTCGAGGTCGTCTTGCTCACGCAGAATCGCGCCAATGCTGTGATCGCCCAACGTCGCCCACACCCCGTCGCTGAGCAAGAGGAAACATTCGCCCTCGCGCAATTGGCCGTCGAGGAAGTCCAGCACCAGGTGCTGATCCAGGCCAAGGGCGCGTTTGAGTACGTGCTGCATACCCGGCTGTTCCCACACATGGTCTTCGCTGAGGCGTTGCAACTCGCCGTCGAACCAGCGATATGCACGGCAATCACCGACATGGGCCAGCGTGAAGCGTTGGCCGCGAAACACTAGGGCGCTGAGGGTGGTGAGCAACGGTTGCCCACCACCGTTGGCTTGCAGCCAGCGATTTTGCGCGACCAACAGACGTTCGAGCGCCTGGGCCACCCCCCAGGTCTGCGGCGTGGCGTAGTAGTCCAGCGCCAGCGCCTGCAAGGTCGAGCGCGCGGCCAAGCCACCGTCGGCGCATTGGCTGACGCCATCGGCCAATGCGCACAGGTAGCCTTTGCTCGCCGCCAGTTCCGCCATCGGTGTGACCACCCGCAGCGCATCCTGGTTTTCACTGCGTGGGCCAATGGCGCTGGCCTGGGCGACGCTCAGTCGAAGGCTCATCAGACGCGGGCAGCGGTGACCGCAGCCGAGCCCCAGGTGGTTCTCCAGCGGCGCTTGACGCCATGCAGGCCAAACCAGGCCAGCACTCCGAGGCTGGCGAACAACCACAGCGCCAACTGGTAACTGCCGGTGCTCTGTTTGATCGCGCCCATGCCGGCGGCGAGGGCGAAGCCGCCGATGCCACCGGCCATGCCGATCAAGCCGGTCATTACGCCGATCTCACTGCGAAAACGCTGCGGCACCAATTGGAATACCGCGCCATTTCCGGCACCCAGGCCGAGCATGGTGCAGACGAAAAGCGCCAGCGCCGCGTAGGAGCTGGGCAGGTTGAAACCCACTGCGGCAATACAGATCACCGCCACGCTGTACATGCCGAGCAGGGTCTTGATCCCGCCAAAACGGTCGGCCAGGGCGCCGCCCAGCGGGCGCATCAGGCTGCCACCGAACACGCAGGCCGCGGTGTAGTAACCGGCGGTCACCGGGCTCAGGCCGTATTGGTCGTTGAAGTAGCCGGGCAGGGCGCTGGCCAGGCCGATGAAGCCACCAAAGGTCACGCTGTAGAAGAACATGAACCACCAGCTGTCGCGGTCGCCCAGGGCCTTGAAGTAGTCGGCCATGGACTTGGCTTTCGGACGTTGTGGCGCGTTGCGTGCGAGCCAGGCGAATACGATCAGGGTAAGGACCAGCGGAATCAGCGCAAAGCCGAACACATTGCTCCAGCCGAACGCAGCCGCCAGCACCGGTGCCAGCAAGGCGGCAAATACGGTGCCGGAATTACCGGCACCGGCGATGCCCATGGCCTTGCCCTGGTGCTCTGCGGGATACCACTGCGATGCCAGGGGCAGAGCCACGGCAAAGGAGGCACCGGCCATGCCCAGAAACACGCCCAGCAGCAAGGCTTGCTCGTAACTGTGGATCCCCAGCTTCCAGGCGCAGAACAGCGCCACGATCACAATCACTTGGCCTATCAGCCCAGCGGTCTTGGGTGACAGCTTGTCGGCCAACATGCCCATCAGAAAACGCAGGACCGCGCCCGCCAGGATCGGCGTGGCCACCACCAGGCCGCGCTGCTGGGTGGTCAGGTGCAGGTCGGCGGCAATTTGCACCGCCAGCGGGCCCAACAGGTACCAGACCATGAAACTCAGGTCGAAATACAGGAACGCGGCAAACAGGGTCGGGGTATGCCCGGATTTCCAGAAGCTTGATTTCATCACGCACCTCAACGGTTGGGGGTCTGAAACGAAAAAACGCCGCCACCGGGTTCGCGAGGGCAAACCGGGTGGGCGACGTCTTTGTCGTGGAGGGGCAACCGCCGTTGGTTACCTGTGAGGATTCTTTAGCAAGAGCTGAGCCAGATCAGCCGAGCAACTCGCTCATGGCAATAATCTGCTCTGCCACCTGGATCAGTTTCTGCTGGCGACTCATGGCCTGACGGCGCATCAGGGTGTACGCCTCTTCTTCATTACAGCTCTTCATTTTCATCAGCAGGCCCTTGGCCAACTCGATGCGTTTACGTTCGGCCAATTGCAGGTCGCGGGCCTGCAACTGCGCGCGCAGGGCCTGGTCACTCTCGAAGCGGGCCATGGCCACATCAAGGATCGGTTGCAGGCGTTGGGCCTGAATGCCTTCGACGATATAGGCACTGACGCCGGACTTGATTGCCTGGCGCATCACATTCGGGTCATGCTCATCGGTAAACATCACGATAGGCCGGGGCTGGTCGCGGCTGACCAACACCACTTGCTCCATCACATCGCGGCCGGGTGACTCGGTATCGATCAGGATCACGTCCGGGCGCACTGTTTCGACGCGTGCGGGCAGGTCGATGGTCAGGCCGGATTCATCGATCACCTCGAAGCCGGCTTCGGTCAGGGCGGCCTTGAGGCGCCCGACCTTGCGCGGGGTGTCATTGATCAACAGGATTCGTAGCATCATTGAGCTCCTGTCAGCGCAGCGCTTGACGGTGGTTGTCATCGCCCAGGGCATTGAGGCGGAAGCTGCGGGCGTAACCGGCGGGGTCGGAGCCGTCCCAGATTTTGCCGTCGATCAATTGGCTGCTGCGCATCGGCGCGTCGCCAACGCTGAGGCCCAGCGCATCGGCGGCCTGGCGATACAGCGCCAATTGCTGGACCTGGCAGGCGACGTCGAGGTAGTCAGGGTCTTCACGCAACAAGCCCCAACGCCGGAACTGGGTCATGAACCACATGCCGTCGCTGAGGTAGGGCAAATTCACCTCGCCACCGGCGAAAAAGCGCAAAGCATGGGGATCCTGCCACTGGTTACCCAAGCCGTCCTCGTAATGACCCAGCAGACGCGGCTCGATGCAGTCCAACGGGGCGTCGAGGTAGTCGCGAGCGCTGAGCAACTGCGCGGTGGAACGGCGGTTTTCAATGCTCTGTTCGATAAACCGGCTGGCCTCGAGGATCGCCATGACCAATAGGCGGGCGGTATTGGGAAACGCGTCGACGAACGCCTGGGTGCAGCCCAGGACCTTTTCCGGATGATTGGGCCAGATTGCCTGGGTGGTCGCCAGAGTAAAGCCTTGATGATGTTGCACTGCACTGGCACTCCAAGGCTCGCCGACACAAAAACCGTCGATGCGTCCGGCCTGCAGGTGCGCCACCATTTGCGGCGGCGGTACCACCACGCTGTTCACATCCTGCAATGGATGAATGCCTTGGCTTGCCAGCCAGTAATACAACCACATGGCGTGGGTACCCGTGGGAAATGTCTGGGCGAAGGTCAGTTTTGTCCGGCTTTGGTGCACGTGGCGTTCCAGCGCTTCAGGAGTGACCACTCCCTGATGTTGCAGGCCGTGGGACAGGTTGATGCTCTGGCCGTTCTGGTTGAGGCCCATCAGTACGGCCATGTCGGTAGGCGCAACGCCGCCGATGCCCAGATGCACGGCATAGATCAGCCCGTACAGCCCGTGGGCGGCGTCCAGCTCGCCACTGACTAGCTTGTCCCGCAGGTTGGCCCAGGATGATTGGCGCTTGAGGTTCAGTGTGAGGCCGTAGGGCTGGGCGAAGCCCTGGGTGGCAGCGACCACCAGCGACGCGCAATCGGTCAGGGCCATGAACCCCAGGTCAAGGCTGCTCTTTTCCGGGGCATCGCTGCCGTTTACCCAAGCCAGCGGATCGTTCATCAATACCTGCCTTTTCTGAAAAAAAAGCGTCGTTTCCCGGCTTGGCGTGACAGGCCATTGCCGGGTAACGACGCCTTTGTCCGTAGGCCCGCGCCGCCTTTGGTGCGGGCCTGATACAAAGTGCGAAGCAAGGCACATGCCACGGGGGCGTGGTGCAGTCTGCCGTCAACTTTCCATCATGATTGAACCTCTTGCGCCTCGCAGTATGGCCGCTTCTTCAGGCCAGATCGCCCAGGAATACCCACGGTGCACACTGATTCCCCGAACCCCATGAACTGCCGCTGGCTGCACTGCGGGTTACTGTGTGCCGCCCTGTTGCTGGGTAGCCGCGCAGCCTGGGGCCAGGCGTACCAGGCACAGGATGAAAGTTTGCATACTTTCTTTACCGCGCTGTCGGGGCCATTGGGCCTGCCTGTGGTCACCAGCCGTGCGGTGGCGCGCAGGCGCATCAGCGGAACCTTCGACTTTGCAGCGCCGCAACGGGTCCTGGAAACCCTCGCTGAGCAGCAAGACCTGATCTGGCACCGCAGCGGGCAAGTGGTGCATCTCTACACCGCCGATGAGGTGCGTAGTTCTGCGGTCGTGCTGCGGCATATCTCAGTCAATCGGCTGCGCGGCATCATGCGGCGTGCGGGGCTGGATGAGCCGCGCTACCCATTGCGTGAGAGCGGGGCACGTACGTTCTACGTTTACGGGCCACCGAGCTATGTCGATCATGTCTTGCGGCTGGCCAGCCTGATGGACCAGCCACGCCGCAAGCAGCCCGAAGGCGCAACGGCATTCGGCGTTGTCCAGGTGATCAATGCAGCTGTTCAGGACCGCCAGCAAGGAGAGGGTGCCAATAAGGTCCGCGTACCGGGTATGGCTGCCATGATCGAAGCCCGGCTATCCCCTGAGCAGAAAGGTCAATTGGCAGACGGTAGCCTGGTGTTGGTGGCCTATTCGGATACCAACAGTTTGTTGATCAAGGGCCAGCCTGCCCAGGTGAGTCTTATCGAAAAACTGGTGGCGGAGCTGGATAGCGCCACGGTCCAGGATGACGTTTCGTCAGGCCCTGACCCATTACCGCCACCTCCCGCGCCTGCGCAATTGAGCACAGCACAACATGAGCGTGTGCAGCGTGCGTTCCTGCGCACCGATCGTGAGTTTTCCCCATGAAAAAGGCGTTTGTCCATGCACCTGGAAATACTGCTGCAGGAGCAATTGATCAGCCGCAAGCGTTTGGCTGCGTTCGCACCGGGGAAGGTGCTGCCTCTGGATCCAGGGGCGACTCGATGTGTGGAGGTACGGGTCAATGGGCAACTGATGGCGTTGGGTGAGCTGGTGCAACTGGAGGATCGGCTGGGGGTTGAGTTGCAGGAGACGTATCAGGAATGGCTACCCCAATAAGTGCGTCAGGAGAATTGTCTGACCGAAAGTTTCCAAAAAAGGGCGCCCGAATGGGCTTTGTCCTAGCGCGAGCCGTAGGCCGGTTTTTTATAGTCGTGACATTGGCAGGTGAGCCGGTACGGAAACTAAGGATGTGAATGTCAGTAGTAAAAAGCAGAGGTGCGTATGGCCGTCGTGATTGATGAATCGACGACCTCCCTGGTCTTCGCTCGCTGGACCTTGCATGGCGATGGCCGGTTGACAGGCGGCGATGCGGATATTCAGTTGCCGCCCAAGGAGTGGCATGTGCTGCGATTGTTGCTGGCCTCCGGTGGCACGCTGATGACCAAGGATCGCCTGCTGGAGCTGGCCTGGCCCCGGGGAGAGGTGGCCGATGAGTCACTGACGCGCTGTATCTATTCCCTGCGCAAACATTTGAGGGCCGACAAAGGGTTTATCAAGACGATTTATGGCAAGGGGTATCGCTTTACGTGCCCGGTGCGGGTGGGGGAACCACCACGGGGTGTCGTGCATGTGTGCTCTGTGTGTGGCCAGGCCAGCAATGCTTAAGGTTTGGAGCGTGGTACTGCTGCTCAGTGGGCTGATGGGCAGTCACCAGGTACTGGCCTATTGCTGGGACGAGGCGGCCAGCCGGTACGATCTCGAACCGGAACTGTTGCAGGCTATCGCTGATGTCGAATCGGGTTCGCGTGCGCAGGCGATCAACTACGCCAACCGCAATGGCACGCGTGATATCGGCTTGATGCAGATCAACAGCATCCACCTGCCGCGTTTGCTCAAACAGGGCATTACCGAGGAGCGGTTGTTGAGCGAACCTTGTTTGTCGGTGCAAGTCGGTGCCTCGATTCTGGCCGAGTTTATTCAGCGTTTCGGCTACAACTGGATGGCGGTGGGTTCCTACAATGTTGGACCGGGCCCTGGCTCGCAGCGTGAGGCGTTGCGCCAGCGCTACGCCGAAAGGATCTGGGTGCGTTATCAGGCGTTGATTGCTCAGCGCCGATGAGCGCAGCACGCCTCGCATGAGGCCCGCCACCCCGGCTATAATCGCGTCACCTTTTGCCGCCATCCGAGTCTAGCCCGCCCATGTATACCTTGGCCCGCCAGCTGTTGTTCAAACTCTCCCCGGAAACCTCCCACGATCTGTCCCTGGACTTGATCGGTGCCGGTGGCCGCCTGGGGCTCAATGGCCTGGTATGCAAGGCTGCGGCGAAAGTGCCGGTGTCGGTGATGGGCCTGGATTTTCCCAATCCGGTCGGCCTGGCAGCCGGCCTGGACAAAAACGGCGCGGCCATCGACGGGTTTGCACAGTTGGGGTTCGGCTTCGTTGAAATCGGCACCGTGACGCCACGGCCACAGCCGGGAAATCCCAAGCCACGCATTTTCCGCCTGCCGGACGCAGAGGCGATCATCAATCGCATGGGTTTCAACAACCTCGGCGTCGATCACCTGTTATCGCGGGTTCAAGCGGCAAAATACACAGGCATCCTCGGGATCAATATCGGCAAGAACTTTGACACGCCGGTAGAGCGTGCAGTGGACGATTACCTGATCTGCCTGGACAAGGTTTACGCCCACGCCAGCTACGTCACCGTCAACGTCAGCTCGCCCAATACCCCGGGCCTGCGTAGCCTGCAATTCGGTGACTCCCTCAAACAACTGCTCGAAGCCTTGCGCCAGCGTCAGGAAGACTTGGCCGTGCGTCATGGCAAGCGTGTACCCCTGGCAATCAAGATCGCCCCGGACATGAGCGATGAAGAAACCGTACTGGTGGCCCAGGCCCTGATGGATGCGGGCATGGACGCAGTGATTGCGACCAACACCACCCTCAGCCGCGTGGGCGTCGAGGGGCTGGCACATGGCGACGAGGCGGGCGGCCTGTCCGGCGCGCCGGTACGGGACAAGAGCACCCATATCGTCAAGGTGCTGGCGGCCGAGTTGGCCGGGCGTTTGCCGATCATCGCGGTGGGCGGTATTACCGAAGGCAAGCACGCGGCCGAGAAGATCGCGGCTGGCGCCAGCCTGGTGCAGTTGTACTCCGGCTTTATCTATAAGGGGCCGGCGTTGATTCGCGAGTCGGTGGATGCCATCGCTGCCCTGCGCTGACAATCTGCCAGGCAATAAAAAGGGCTCCATAAAGGAGCCCCTGGGCCGAAGCCCGCCGCCCGGATGGGGCGCGCGTGGTTAAGTCGTTACTCATTCAAAGATGTGTGTCGGAATAAAATGCCCCTGATTAGCCGACGGCGTGAAGTTCGTTGAGTCTGTGGATGCCCGCAGTGCCAGTCATACCGTCCCAATTGTCGCCGCGTCCTTCTCGCCAGCCGTTGATCCAGGCTTGGCGTACCGACGGTAGAGTAAATGGGCAAAGCTCACGGGATTTTCCATGAACGCCATATTGATATCCGCGTAAAAATGCTCTTTCCAACGGATCACGCTTAAGTCTTCTCATAGGGTGTTTCCCTCACTTGTTGACTGTCTAGATATCCTTCGGCCTTGTCCAAGGCCGGGCAGAGTTTTTCTGCCGTTGGTGGGCTCGCTGCCGGCGTGGCGAGCCGATGTGTCGGCGTCGTTACGGCGCCAACCTGTGTTGAGTTCTAACCAATAGGTCACATGTATTCAATGATCGTTTTGTCATAAGCACGTAACGATAACGATGCTATAGCCATAAGCTGGGATGGTTTTTCGCCCCTTTTATGCAGCAAAGCCAGCTATGATGTGCCCTGCACAGCGAAGCGGGTTAATCCTTTAGTGAGAATGCCCGCCTGTTGCAGTCGGTTATTATTCGACGAAGGGTCTGAATATTTCCTTTTGTTGCTTCACATTGTTTCTCTGCCCCGTCAAACAAGGCTCAACGGCCCGGAAAGCGGGGTGGGACGGCACATTCGTGCCACGCGAGCACTCTTCAAGAAAAGTGCTTGATTGAAAACCGAGCCGGCGATGCGTCGCCCGTTCATTTATTGCTGAAAAGCCTGGAATGCCCCATGTCGGACCGTTTTGAACTCTTCCTCACTTGCCCCAAGGGCCTCGAAGGCCTGCTGATCGAGGAAGCCGTCGGGCTTGGCCTTGAGGACGCCCGCGAGCACACCTCGGCCGTTCGCGGCATGGCCGACATGGAAACCGCCTACCGCCTGTGCCTGTGGTCACGCTTGGCCAACCGTGTGCTGCTGGTACTCAAGCGCTTCCCGATGAAGGACGCCGAAGACCTCTACCACGGCGTGCTGGATATCGAATGGGCCGACCACATGGTTCCCGACGGCACCCTGGCGGTCGAGTTCAGCGGTCACGGCTCGGGCATCGACAACACTCACTTCGGCGCGCTGAAGGTCAAGGATGCGATCGTCGACAAGCTGCGCACCCCAACCGGCGAGCGTCCATCCATCGACAAGATCAACCCGGACCTGCGCATTCACCTGCGCCTGGACCGTGGCGAAGCGATCCTGTCCCTGGACCTTTCCGGCCACAGCCTGCACCAGCGTGGCTACCGCCTGCAGCAGGGCGCGGCACCGCTGAAGGAAAACCTGGCAGCGGCGATCCTGATTCGCGCCGGCTGGCCACGCATTGCAGCCGAAGGCGGTGCGCTGACCGACCCGATGTGCGGCGTCGGCACCTTCCTGGTTGAAGGCGCGATGATCGCCGCCGACATGGCCCCCAACCTCAACCGCGAGCTGTGGGGTTTCACCACGTGGCTGGGCCACGTCCCGGCGCTGTGGAAAAAGCTGCACACCGAGGCCAGCGAGCGTGCGGCCATTGGTATGAACAAGCCACCGTTGTGGGTCCGCGGTTACGAAGCCGACCCGCGCCTGATTCAACCCGCCCGCAATAACATCGAACGCGCCGGCCTGAGCCACTGGATCAAGGTGTACCAGGGCGAAGTGGGCACGTTCGAGCCGCGCCCGGACCAGAACCAGAAAGGCCTGGTGATCTGCAACCCACCCTACGGTGAGCGCCTGGGTGACGAAGCCAGCCTGTTGTACCTCTACCAGAACCTCGGCGAGCGCCTGCGCCAGGCCTGCATGGGCTGGGAAGCTGCGGTGTTCACCGGCGCGCCGGACCTGGGCAAGCGCATGGGCATCCGCAGCCACAAACAGTATTCGTTCTGGAACGGCGCGTTGCCGTGCAAATTGCTGCTGATCAAGGTCAACCCGGATCAGTTCGTCACCGGCGAACGTCGCACGCCGGAGCAGCGCCAGGCTGAGCGTGAGCAAGCGGCTTACGACCAGGCGCCGACCGAGCCCGTTGAGCGCCAGTACAACAAGAACGGCAACCCGATCAAGCCAGCCCCGGCCCCGGTGGTCGAACAGGCGCGCTTGAGCGAAGGCGGGCAGATGTTTGCCAACCGCCTGCAAAAGAACCTCAAGCTGCTGGGCAAATGGGCCAAGCGCGAAGGGGTGAATTGCTACCGTGTGTATGACGCCGACATGCCCGAGTACTCCATGGCCATCGACCTGTACCACGATTGGGTTCACGTACAGGAATACGCGGCACCAAAATCCATCGACCCGGAAAAAGCCTCGGCGCGCATGTTCGACGCCCTGGCAGCGATTCCCCAGGCCCTGAACGTCGACAAGAGCCGCGTGGTGGTCAAGCGTCGCGAGCGTCAGAGCGGCACCAAGCAATACGAACGCCAGAGCGCCCAGGGCAAGTTCACCGAGGTCAGCGAAGGTGGCGTGAAGCTGCTGGTCAACCTCACCGACTACCTGGATACCGGCCTGTTCCTCGACCACCGCCCGATGCGTATGCGCATCCAGAAAGAAGCGGCCGGCAAGCGCTTCCTCAACCTGTATTGCTACACCGCCACCGCCAGCGTCCATGCTGCCAAGGGTGGAGCGCGCAGCACCACCAGCGTCGACCTGTCCAAAACCTATCTGGACTGGGCGCGTCGCAACTTCTCCCTCAATGGTTTCTCCGACAAGAACCGCCTGGAGCAGGGTGATGTCATGGCGTGGCTGGAGGCCAGTCGCGATGAGTTCGATATGATTTTCATCGATCCGCCGACCTTCTCCAACTCCAAGCGCATGGAAGGTATCTTCGACGTGCAGCGTGACCACGTGCAGTTGCTCGACCTGGCCATGGCGCGCCTGGCGCCGGGTGGCGTGCTGTACTTCTCCAACAACTTCCGCAAGTTCCAGTTGGAAGACAACCTCAGCGAACGCTATGCGGTCGAAGAGATCAGCGACAAGACCATCGACCCGGATTTTGCGCGCAATGCGAAGATCCACCGGGCCTGGAAAATCACTGCTCGCTGATTAATATCAGCAGTTCTGAATGCGCCGAGTATCCAGTGTGGGAGGGGGCTTGCTCCCGATAGCAGAGTATCAGTCACCCATGTATTGGCTGATCCACCGCTATCGGGAGCAAGCCCCCTCCCACATTAAGCCCCTGCAGTTTTTAGGCTGGTCAAACACCCGACCAATGGCTATAACTTAAACCCCAGCCAACGTGACACCCCCGCACACTGGCGTTGTGAGTGTTGCCTATGCCGATGCAAGCTGTCCGCCCGAAAATCCTTGGTTTTATCAGTGAACAGGCGTCGGCTTGGCTGGTGGCATTGGTGGTGTTGTTGGCTGGCAGCGCGTTGACGATGGTTGTCGCGTGGGCGACTGCCGACCTGTATCAGCAACAGGTGCGCCAGCGTTTCCAGTTGCTGGTCAATGAGCGCTACACCCGCATCCAGGAGCGTTTTGAGGATCAGGAGTTGCGCCTGGGTAGCCTGCAGCGTTTCTTCATCAACTCTGGCGATGTCTCCCGTGCCGAGTTTGACGGCTTCGCCCAGCCTCTGTTGCTCAATGCGCGTGCCTACGCCTGGGCACCGCGCATATTTCGTGAGCAGCGCAGCGCGTTCGAGCAAGAGATTTCCCGTCAGCGTGGCATCCCTTTCAGCATCCGTGAACTCAATGGCTTGGGTGAGTTGGCGCCCGCGCCCGAGCGCGATGAATACGTACCGGTGTTGTACAGCCAGACGCAGAGCTTGTTGGGTTCGCCCTTGGGTTTTGACCTGCTGGCCCAGCCCTTGCGCCGTTCAGCCCTGGAGCGTGCGCAAAAAAACGCCAGGCCGGCAGTGTCACAGCCCATGCAATTGGTGGGCGTGGAGCCTGCCTACGCGGCCGGCGTGCTGCTGGTGGCGCCAGTGAGCAAAGCCGTTGGCAGCGAGCCCTACGGCTTTGTCATGGCGGTGCTCAGCATGCGCCAACTGGTGGCCGATGGGTTGCCCAAACCGAATCGCGACAATCTGGTCATGCAGATCGTTGACACTTCCGATACGCAGCAACGGGTGTTGTATGCATCCAGCAATACGGTGGGCAACAGCGACCTGACGGCGACACGCCGCCTCACCCTTGGCGATCACGTCTATGCCCTGAGCCTGCGTGCCAGCGAGGTGTTCGACAAGGCCAATCATTCCTCGATGAACACCATTCTGGGCATGGGTGTGCTGCTCAGCGCCTTGCTCAGTGCCTTGCTCTACGTGCTGGTCAGCCAGCGCCAGCGTGCGCTGAAACTGGTGGAACAGCGCACCGTGCAGTTGCGCTTGCGTGAGCAAGAGTTGCGTGGGGCTCACGGGCAATTACGCAGTGTGCTGAATGCGGCGACTCAGGTCGCGATCATCGCCACCGATTTGCGCGGTGTGATCAACACCTTCAATGCTGGCGCCGAACAGATGTTGGGTTTCAAGGCCGAAGAGGTGCTGGGTCGCCTGACCCTGGAAAGCCTGCACCTGGCCGTGGAACTCGAAGCGCGGGCTGCGCCGTTGAGCCTGGCGCTAGGCAAGCGTATTGCGCCGAGCCAGGCAATGCTGGTGGAGAGCCCTGACAGCCTGCATGAAGCTCGCGAGTGGACGCTGGTGCGCAAGGACGGTACCCAACTGACGGTCAACATGCTGGCCACCGTGCTCCTGGACGACTTTGGCCTGTGGGTCGGGCACTTGGCAATTTACCTGGATATCACCGAGCAAAAGCGCGCCTATGAAGCCCTGGCCGCCCGGGACCGTCTGCTGAAAAAACTCAGTGCTCATGTGCCTGGCGGGATTTTCCAGTTCACCCAGGACCTGCAGGGCAATGGGCGTTTCATTTACGCCAGCGAAGGTATGCGCGATATCTATGAAATCGAACTTGGCGCATTACAGCAGGATGCAGGCAAGGTGCTGGAACGCATTCACCCCTTGGACATTGAGCGAGTGCGTGCCTCGATACGTTTGTCGGCGTTGCAACTGAGCCATTGGCGCGAAGAATATCGCGTGCAGTTGCCTCAGCGAGGCTTGCGCTGGATTCGCGGCGAAGCGACACCTGAAGAGTTACCTGGAGGCGGTACGCTTTGGCACGGTTATGTGTCGGATATTTCCGATCTCAAACGGGTCGAGGAAGAACTGCGCGCGCTTTCCATCACTGACTCTCTGACGGGCATCTATAACCGGCGTTATTTTCAGGATCGGCTCAAGGGCGAGATGCTGCGGATCAACCGCACCTCGGGTGCACTGTCGTTGATCATGCTCGATATCGATCACTTCAAGCGCATCAACGACCAGCATGGTCACGCCGTGGGCGACGGGGTGTTGCAGGAGTTGTGCAAGCGCATAGGCCAGCGCTTGCGCCGTACCGACGTGTTTTGCCGCCTGGGTGGGGAAGAATTCGTGGTGCTGTGCCCAAGTACCAATGGTGCCCAGGCCTATAGCCTGGCAACTCAGTTGTGGCAGTCGTTGCGCGATACGCCGATGGAACCGGTGGGCATCGTCACTGCCAGCTTTGGCGTAGCCAGTTGGCGGACCGATGAAGATATCGATGGGTTGCTGCTGCGCGCTGATTCGGCAGTGTATGTGGCCAAGCAGGCGGGCAGGGACCGGGTCGAGGCGTGTGGGAGCGAGCAAGCCCTACTGACTGTAGGAGCGAGCTTGCTCGCGAAAAAACCATAGACGCCGCGTGTACTCAGGAAACACGCGTGATCGTTGACGTTTTTCGCGAGCAAGCTCGCTCCTGCAGGGTAGTGTGATGCTTTACAGAACCGGCGCGGCTGCAACGGCCTTCGGCTGGCGATACAGGTCCAGGAGCACCTGGTCCAACACCGATGACGCGCCCCAAGGCTTGGAGTCGTTGAGAATCGCCACCACCGCCCAAGTGTTGCCATTGTTGTCACGGCTGAACCCGGCGATGGCGCGCACGGTGTTCAGGGTACCGGTCTTCACATGAGCTTCGCCGCGCATCGCTGTGGTCTTCAGGCGTTTACGCATGGTGCCGTCAGTGCCGGCGATTGGCATCGAGCTGATGTACTCCGCCGCGTAGGGGCTTTTCCAGGCGGCTTGCAGCATGGCCGCCATCTCGCGGGCGCTGACCCGTTCGGCGCGGGACAGGCCGGAGCCGTTCTCCATTACCAGGTGCGGTGCGGTGATGCCTTTTTTGGCCAGCCATTGGCGCACGACGCGTTGCGCGGCCTTGGCATCGTCGCCATCGGCATCGTTGCGAAATTGCGCGCCCAGGCTCAGGAACAGTTGCTGGGCCATGGTGTTGTTGCTGTATTTGTTGATGTCGCGAATGATTTCCGCCAGGTCCGGCGAGAATGCGCGGGCCAGCACCTTGGCATCCTTGGGCACTGGCGCCTGGATATCGCGGCCCTGGATGGTGCCGCCCAGCTCCTTCCAGATCGCACGCACGGCGCCGGCGGTGTAGGTGGCGTGGTCGAGCAGTGACAGGTAAGTCTGCGAGCTGCAGCCATCAGCCAGTTGGCCGCTGACGGTCACGGTCACACTGCCGTCGGCGGCGGTCACCGGGTTGTAACGCACGTCACCGGTGCACTGCTTGGCGTTGGTGACTTTCACCTGGTTGTCGATGCGAATGCTGGCAATCGGCGGTTCGACCGACACGATCACGCGTCCCGAATCATTACGGGTCACGAAGCGCAGGGCCTTGAGGTTGACCAGCAAGGCATCGGGCTTGACCAGGAACGGCTTGTTCTCGTCGTTGCCGTCGTCATTGAAATCAGGCAACAGCGGCTGGTTGAAGAAGTTGCGATCCAGTACCAGGTCGCCGGTGACCTGCTGCACGCCATTGGCACGCAGGTCGCGCATCAGCAGCCAGAGCTTTTCCATGTTCAGCTTGGGATCGCCGCCGCCCTTGAGGTACAGGTTGCCGCGCAACACGCCACCGCTGAGGGTGCCGTCGGTGTAGAACTCGGTCTTCCACTGGTGGTTGGGGCCGAGCATCTCCAGGGCCGCGTAAGTGGTCACCAGCTTCATGGTAGAGGCCGGGTTCACCGATACGTCGGCATTGAATACGGTTGGCGTACCGGGGCCGTTCAGAGGCAGCATCACCAGGGATAACGCGGTATTGGGCAGTTTGGCTTTCTGCAAGGCCTGCGCGACGCTGGGGGGCAGGGCAGTATTGATGGGGGCGGCAGTGGCCGAAAGGGCCAGAGGCAAAAGGACACTGGCAAGTAATACAGAACGCAACGATTTGATCATAAGAAATAAAACCCTACTGCTGAGAAGGGTGAAAAAGGCGAGGGGTATATAAGAAAATCCCTCAATGGTCACGAAAGTGTCGGCATTATGCCCCAAGGTGGCTTCACTTGTAGCTGAACGATAGCTGCTAATCAGGTTTTTTTAACGGCCGATATGCCGCCCGTCCCAGAGAGTCGGGCAATTGCCGCCTTAAACTGCTAAAGTGCCGCCCGTTATTACTTATGAGGATTGTTCCAATGGCGACTAACCGTTCCCAGCGTCTGCGCAAAAAACTGTGCGTTGATGAATTTCAAGAGCTGGGTTTCGAACTGAACCTGGACTTCAACGAAGGCCTGAGTGAAGAAGCTATCGACGCTTTCCTCGAAGCATTCATCAAAGAAGCCATGGAAGCCAACGGTCTGGGCTATGTCGGCGGCGACGACTACGGTCTGGTTTGCCTGCAGAAGCGTGGCTCGGTTTCCGAAGAGCAACGCGCAGCTGTCGAAGCCTGGCTGAAAACCCGTTCCGAGCTGACCAAGGCTGAAGTCAGCCCGTTGCTGGACGTGTGGTATCCGGAAAAGCCGATCAACGCGGCTAAGTGATACTAAACAAAACGGCGACCTGAGGGTCGCCGTTTTTTTATGCCTTGCGCCAATTCAGAATCAACAGCGTCAACACCCCCGCCACAATCCCCCAGAACGCCGACCCGATGGAAAACAACGTCAAGCCTGACGCGGTGACCATAAAGGTGATCAGCGCCGCTTCCCGCTCCTTCGGCTCATTCATGGCAATGCTCAGGCCGTTGATGATCGAGCCAAACAACGCCAGCGCTGCAATCGAAAGCACCAGTTCCTTGGGTAGGGCTGCGAACAATGCTGCCAGCGTGGCGCCGAATACCCCGGCAATCCCATAGAACACCCCACACCACACCGCAGCGGTGTAGCGCTTGTTGCGGTCTTCATGGGCGTGCGGCCCGGTGCAGATCGCCGCGCTGATCGCCGCCAGGTTGATGCCGTGGGAGCCGAACGGTGCCAACACCAGCGAGGCCAGGCCGGTGGTGGTGATCAGCGGCGAAGCCGGCACGGTGTAGCCGTCGGCCCGCAGCACGGCGACCCCGGGCATGTTCTGCGAGGTCATGGCCACCACAAACAGCGGGATACCGATGCTGATGGTCGCCGCCAGTGAGAAATGCGGCGTGGTCCATACGGGCGTCGCCACTTCCAGATGAAAACCGCTGAAGTCCAGCAACCCCATCAGCCCCGACAGCGCGGTGCCTATCAGTAGCGCGGCAAGCACGGCATAGCGCGGCGACAGGCGCTTGATGATCAGGTAGGTGAAAAACATCCCCAGTACCAGACCGGTGCGATGCTGCGCAGCGACGAAGATTTCGCTGCCGATCTTGAACAGGATCCCCGCCAGCAACGCCGCCGCCAGCGATGCAGGGATGCGCTTGACCAGTTTTTCAAAGCTGCCGGTCATCCCGCATAGGGTCACCAGCACTGCGCAGGTGATGTAGGCGCCGATGGCTTCGCCATAACTCACGCCGCCTAAACTGGTGATCAACAGCGCCGCGCCGGGTGTGGACCAGGCGATGGTGATGGGTGTGCGATAGCGCAGGGACAGGCCGATGCTGCATACCGCCATGCCGATGGAAATCGCCCAGATCCACGAAGAAATCTGTGCGGTGGTCAAACCGGCGGCCTGGCCGGCCTGGAACATCAGCACCAGGGAGCTGGTGTAGCCGGTCATCATGGCGATAAAACCGGCGACGATGGCCGAGGGGGAGGTGTCGGCCAGCGGGCGCAAGGGCGCTTGGGTGGCGTCGGTCATGGAAGGGTGTTCCTTTTACCTGGGATTTGCCGGTGACGGCGCAGATTCAAGCCTAAACTCAAACGTAACGAGTCATTGCAATACAGCCGGGGCCGCAAACAGCCGTACAGTGTGTTGGCGCATTGGGTTGTGTACAATGTGCGCTGTTTTTAGGTGATACTTGCCAGCGACCCGTAGTTGCCGTATTACCTTGAATTTGCCGTATTACCGTTAATTCGCCGCCGTTCTCCCTACCCGAGTGCCCATGAACGAACAGTTGCAACCTCTCAAGAAACAACCGCGAGCCGGCAAGACCGGTCGCAGCGGAACCCAGGACGATATCGTCTACGCGCATATCTTCGAGGCGATCCTCGAACAACGCCTGGCACCCGGAACCAAATTGAGTGAAGAGGCACTGGGCGAGATCTTTGGCGTTAGCCGCACCATCATTCGCCGCGCACTGTCGCGCCTGGCCCATGAAGGCGTGGTACTGCTGCGGCCCAATCGCGGCGCAGTGGTTGCCAGCCCCAGTGTGGAAGAAGCGCGCCAGGTGTTCATGGCCCGGCGTCTGGTGGAGCGAGCGATCACGGAGTTGGCGGTGCAGCACGCTACCGCTGAGCAATTGGCCGAGTTGCGCCAGATGGTCAATGACGAGCGCGACAGTTTCTCCCGGGGTGATCGTGGTGCCGGTATCCGTCTTTCGGGCGAGTTCCACCTGAAACTGGCCGAAGCGGCCAAGAACGCGCCGTTGATCAGCTTCCAGCGCAGCCTGGTGTCCCAGACCTCATTGATCATCGCCCAGTACGAAAGCGGCAACCGCTCACACTGTTCCTACGATGAGCACACCCAGTTGATCGACGCGATCGAAGCCCGCGATGCGGTGCTGGCGGTGAACTTGATGATGCACCACATGGATCATATTGACAGCAAGCTCAACCTCGATGAAGAGAGCGCGTCGGATGATTTGCATGCGGTGTTTTCGCATTTGTTGCAGACCAGGAAGCCTGGGCGCTCTTCGGTAAAACTGTAATCGCCCTGATTCACTGGGGGACAAAAATGTGGGAGGGGGCTTGCTCCCGATAGCAGAGTGTCAGGAGCAGATAGGCTGACTGACACACCGCTATCGGGAGCAAGCCCCCTCCCACATTGGTTTTGTGGTGTCTCTGAGATCAGCGCTGGTGCACCAGCTGGCCGGCTGCATAGGTTTGCAACACTGCCCGATCATCCCCCAGCGTCATCAGCACAAACAACGTCTCGGCAATGTTATTGGCCTGCTTCAAGCGATAGCTGAGCAGTGGCGTGGCGTTGTAGTCCAGCACCAGGAAGTCCGCATCCGTCCCCGGCTGCAATGTGCCGATCCTGTCTTCCAGACGCAACGCGCGCGCACCGCCCAGGGTCGCCAGATAGAGCGACTTGAACGGGCTCAACCGCGCTCCCTGCAACTGCATGACCTTATAGGCTTCATTCAGTGTTTGCAGGAGCGAGAAGCTGGTGCCGCCGCCCACGTCGGTGCCCAGGCCTACGTTCAATTTGTGTTTCTCGGCCATGGGCAAGTTGAACAACCCACTGCCGAGGAAGAAGTTCGACGTTGGGCAGAACGCCACCGCCGAGCCGGTCTCCGCCAGCCGTGCGCATTCGTCGTCACACAGGTGCACGCCGTGGGCAAACACCGAGCGCTCGCCGAGCAGTTTGTAATGGTCGTACACGTCCAGGTAGCCGTTGCGCTCGGGAAACAGCTCGTTTACCCACTCGACTTCCTGCTTGTTCTCACTGATGTGGGTCTGCATGTACAGATCTGGGTATTCGCCCAGCAATTGCCCGGCCAGCGCCAGTTGCTCAGGCGTGCTGGTGGGGGCGAAGCGTGGCGTAACGGCATAATGCAGGCGGCCTTTGCCGTGCCAGCGTTCGATCAACGCCTTGCTTTCCTGATAGCCGGATTCAGGTGTGTCGGTCAGGTAGTCCGGCGCGTTGCGGTCCATCATCACTTTGCCGGCGATCATGCGCAGGTCGAGTTTCTCGGCCGCTTCAAAAAACGAGTTCACCGATTGCGGGTGTACGCTGCCGAAGACCAGTGCGGTGGTGGTGCCGTTGCGCAACAACTCCTTGATGAAGATATCCGCGACGTTATCGGCGTGGGCCTTGTCGGCGAACTGGCTTTCACAGGGGAAGGTGTAGGTGTTGAGCCAATCCAGCAATTGCTCGCCGTAGGCGCCGACCATGCCGGTTTGCGGCAGATGGATATGGGTGTCGATCAGGCCGGGGGTGATCAATGCGTCCTGGTAGTGCGTGATGTCGATGTCGGCGGGCAGCGTCGGCAGCAGGTCGCTGGCGTGGCCGAGCGCACTGATCTGGCCGTTATCGATCACCAGCAGGCCGTCTTCGAAATACTCGTAGGAGGCGTCGATGCCAACGATGGCAGGGTCGTCGATGCTGTGCAGGATGGCGGCGCGGTAGGCTTTGCGAGTCAAAGGCATGGTTATCTCAATTGATAGCTTGGCTGCGGCGCGAAGCCGGCAGCAGTTTGGCAATGGGTTCGGCGCCGGCAGTGTGCTGGCCGAAATTGGCGTTATAGGTGGCGATGATTTCGCCGGCGATGGAGATGGCGATCTCTACCGGCAACTTGCCCTTCACCTCGGTGAGGCCCATGGGGCAGCGCATGCGTTGCAACTGTGCGGTGTCGAAGCCGCGGTCACGCAGGCGGTGTTCGAATTTGACGCGTTTGGTTTTCGAGCCGATCAGGCCGAAGTAGGCGAAGTCATTGCGCTTGAGCAGGGCGGCGGTGAGTTCCAGGTCCAGCGCGTGATTGTGGGTCATGACGATGCAGTAACTGCCCGCGGGCAGGTCGGCAATTTCATCGACCGGTTCTTCACTGACGATTTTACGCACGCCTTGCGGGATGTGCTCCGGAAACTCCTGCTCACGGGAATCGATCCAGCGTACGCGGCAGGGCAAGCTTGCCAGTAACGGCACCAGCGCACGCCCGACATGGCCGGCGCCAAACACCGCGATCTGCGCCTGCACCTGGCCCATGGGTTCGAACAGCAATACCGCCACGCCACCGCAGCACTGGCCCAGGCTCGCGCCGAGGCTGAAGCGCTCCAGATGAGTGGTTTGCTGGCCGCGCACGAGCATGTCGCGAGCGAGCTGCATTGCCTTGTATTCCAGGTGCCCGCCGCCGATGGTGTCGAAGGTGCGCGCGGCACTGATCACCATCTTGGAACCGGCATTACGTGGCGTGGAGCCCAGCTCTTCGATGATGGTCACCAGTACGCAGGGTTCGCCCTGGTTTTGCAGGGTGGCGAGGGCGCTGATCCAGTTGTCCATGTCTACCTCAACATTTCTGCTGTTAGTTCGGCCGCTATCGCAGGCAAGCCAGCTCCCACATTTGATCGGGTTAGCACCTCAAAATGTGGGAGCCGGGCTTGCCCGCGATGGCAGCGCCTGGGTCTAGAGCGAAGCCAATTCAGTGTCAGCCTCGACAGCCTTCGCCGCCCGCAATTGCCGCATCTGCTCACACCCCCACAACACCCGCTCGGGCGTGGCCGGCGCATCGATCTTTGGTTGCTGGCGATAGTCAGCCAAACTCGCCACCGCATCTTTGATCGCGCACCACGAAGCAATCCCGAGCATGAACGGCGGCTCACCCACGGCCTTGGAATGGAATACTGTGTCCTCCGGGTTCTTGCGGTTCTCCACCAGTTTCACCCGCAGGTCCAGCGGCATGTCCGCTACGGCCGGGATCTTGTAGCTGGCCGGGCCGTTAGTCATGAGCTTGCCCTTGTTGTTCCACACCAGTTCTTCCATGGTCAGCCAACCCATGCCCTGGATAAAGCCGCCTTCGACCTGGCCGATGTCGATGGCCGGGTTCAACGAAGCGCCCACATCGTGGAGGATGTCGGTGCGCAGCATCTTGTATTCGCCGGTCAGGGTGTCGACGATCACTTCGCAACACGCGGCGCCGAACGCGTAGTAGTAGAACGGTCGTCCGCGCGACTGGCTGCGGTCGTAAAAGATTTTCGGGGTCTTGTAGAAACCGGTGCTCGACAGCGAGACCTGGCCGAAATACGCCTGCTGGATCAACGCTTCGAACGTCAGGATCTGCTCGCGCACGCGCACATGGCCGTTGCGGAACTCTACGTCCGCTTCACTGACGTCGTACTTGCGCGCAGCGAACTCCACCAGGCGCTGCTTGATGGTCTCGGCGGCATTCTGTGCCGCCTTGCCGTTCAGGTCGGCGCCGCTGGAAGCCGCAGTGGGCGAGGTGTTGGGCACCTTGTCGGTGTTGGTGGCGGTGATCTGCACGCGGTCGATGTCCACCTGGAACACTTCGGCCACCACTTGCGCGACCTTGGTATTCAAGCCTTGGCCCATCTCGGTGCCGCCGTGGTTCAGGTGGATGCTGCCGTCTGTGTAGATATGAATCAGCGCGCCGGCCTGATTCAGGAAGCTTGCGGTGAAAGAGATGCCGAATTTCACCGGGGTCAGCGCCAGGCCCTTTTTCAGGATCGGGCTGTGGGCGTTATACAGACGGATCGCTTCGCGGCGTTCGGCATATTGGCTGCTGGCTTCGAGTTCGGCGGTCATCTCTTCGAGCATGTTGTGCTCGACGGTCTGGTAGTAGTGGGTGACGTTGCGCTCGGTCTTGCCGTAGTAGTTGGCCTTGCGTACCGCCAGTGGGTCTTGGCCTAAATGGCGGGCGATGGCGTCCATCACTTCCTCGATGGCGACCATGCCTTGGGGGCCGCCGAAGCCGCGATAGGCGGTGTTGGAGGCCGTGTTGGTCTTGCAGCGATGGCCGTTGACCGTCGCATCGCCCAGGTAATACGAATTGTCGGCGTGGAACATCGCGCGGTCGACAATCGAGTTGGACAGGTCTGGCGAGCAGCCGCAGTTACCCGCCAGTTCCAGGTTGATCCCGTGCAGGCGACCGTTGTCGTCGAAGCCCACGTCGTACTCGATATAGAACGGGTGACGCTTGCCCGTCATCAGCATGTCTTCAACCCGCGGCAAACGCATCTTGGTCGGCTGGCCGGTCAAGCGTGCCACCACCGCGCACAGGCAGGCGGGGCTGGCGGCCTGGGTTTCCTTGCCGCCGAACCCGCCGCCCATGCGACGCATGTCCACGACAATCTTGTTCATTGACACGTCAAGCACTTCGGCCACCAGCTTCTGCACTTCGGTGGGGTTTTGCGTAGAGCAATAGACGATCATGCCGCCGTCTTCGGTGGGCATTACCGAAGAGATCTGGGTTTCCAGATAGAAGTGTTCCTGGCCGCCGATATGCAGGGTCCCCTGGATACGGTGCTTGGCACTCGCCAGCGCAGACGCCGAATCGCCGCGTTGGTGCGTGTGGCTGTCGAGCACGAAATGCTTGTTGCGAAAGGCCTCGACCACATCCAGCACTGGCTCCAGGTCTTCGTATTCGATCACTGCCGCCATCGCCGCCTTGCGCGCGGTCTCCAGGTCACGGGCCGCCACGGCCAGCACCACCTGGCCGACGAACTGCACAGTGTCGATGGCCAGCAATGGGTCGCCGGGCATCAACGGCCCGATGTCTTTCAGGCCCGGTACATCTTCGTGGGTAATCGCAATGCGCACGCCGTCGAAGGCGTAGCAGGGCGCAGTGTCGATACTGAGGATGCGGGCGTGGGCACGGTCGGACAGGCGCGCATACAGGTGCAACTGGTTGGGAAATTCCAGGCGGTCATCGATGTACTGCGCTTCGCCGCTGACGTGCTTGGCGGCGCTGTCATGCTTGACGCTGCGCCCGACCCCGGAGGTGAGATCCCGGGCAAACAGTTCGGCAAGTTCGGCCTGGGTCTTTACGACGGCGTGATGGTTAGACATAAGCGGTCACCCGAGTCTCGATGTGCGGCGTTTGCAGTTCGATGAAGTATTTGCGCAGCAGGTTCTGCGCGCTGAGCAGGCGATATTCCTTGCTGGCGCGGAAGTCCGACAGCGGGGTGAAGTCCTGTGCCAGGGCGGCGCAGGCTTTCTCGACCGTGGCCGAGTTCCAGATGGCGCCCACCAGCGCGGCCTCGCAACTTTTTGCGCGTTTTGGTGTGGCAGCCATGCCGCCGAAGGCAACGCGCGCCGCGCTGATCACACCGTTGTCGATGTTCAGGTTGAACGCCGCGCACACGGCGCAAATATCATCGTCCAGGCGCTTGGACACCTTATAGGCACGGAACAGTGCGTGGCCCTTGGGCACGATGATCTTCTCGATGAACTCGCTGTCCTGGCGGGCGGTGACACGGTAATCGATGAAATAGTCTTCCAGCGCCAGCGTGCGGCGGGTGTTGCCTTTGCACAGTACGATCTGGGCGCCGAGCGCAATCAACAGTGGCGGCGAATCCCCAATCGGTGAGGCGTTGCCGATATTGCCGCCCAGGGTGCCCTGGTTGCGGATTTGCAGGGAGGCGAAGCGCTGCAGCAGTTCGCCGAAGTCCGGGTATTCATGGTGTAGCGCGGTGTAGCAATCGGAGAGAACGGTGGCCGCGCCGATCTCCAGGCGGTCGTCGAAATGTTCGATGCGCTTCATGTCTTCAATGTTGCCGACGTAGATCATCACCGGCAGGGTGCGGTGGAACTGGGTCACTTCCAGCGCCAGGTCGGTGCCGCCGGCCAGCAGGCGGGCTTGCGGATAGGCGTCGTAGAGGTCGGCCAGGTCGGCGACGGTCAAGGGCACCAGGCAGCGTTTGTCACCGCTGTTGAGCTCGCCGGTCTGGGTGGGCGCGATGCTTTTAAGGCGGGCGATGGTGTCGGCCTCGCGGCTGTCGAACTGATCCTGAGGCTTGTTGCAGCAGGCTTGTTCGGCGGCGGCCAGGATCGGGCGATAACCGGTGCAGCGGCACAGGTTGCCGGCCAGGGCTTCATGGGCTTTGTGGCTGTCGGGGGCGTCGCTGTTCTTTTGCAGGGCAAACAACGACATCACGAAACCCGGGGTGCAAAAGCCGCACTGCGAGCCATGGCACTCGACCATGGCCTGTTGCACGCTGTGCAGTTGGCCCTGGTGCTTGAGATCTTCAACGCTGATCAGTTGTTTGCCGTGCAGCGACGACACGAAAGTCAGGCAGGAGTTGAGGCTGCGGTAACGAATCTGCTCGGTGCCTTGGTCATCGGTATGCAGCTCACCGACCACCACCGTGCACGCACCGCAGTCGCCGCTGGCGCAGCCTTCCTTGGTACCGGATTTGCCCACATGCTCACGCAGATAGTTGAGCACGGTCAGGTTGGGGTCCAGGGCGTGCTCGCTACGGAGTTCCTGGTTGAGTAAAAACTGGATCACGGAAGGCCTCGCAGACTCATTATTGTTGTTAACCGCTTTGCGCCGAATCTAGTCATGTCTGACTTTTCGGTCAATGGTTTTCTGACCTGTGGGTCAAGAAAATGCGATCGCAACACTTTCAATTATGGTTCAGTCTTCTGGAACCGGTGTTTTTGGCGGCGTGTGGGCTGTTAACGTTGCTTATTTCATGCCAAATTCGCCACGGTGGGCGTAGCGCCATCAGCGGGCCAATGCGCTACACTGCCGCGCTTGTACCGATAGAAGATTTTGAAGGGAAAACATGACGTTCAAGGCGCCGGACAGTCTCGCCGAGCAAATCGCTCACCACCTCGCCGAACGTATCATTCGCGGCGAACTCAAGCCTGGGGAGCGGATCCAGGAACAGAAGGTCACGCTGGCGCTCAACGTCAGTCGCGGTTCCGTGCGCGAAGCCTTGCTGATCCTCGAACGCCGCCATCTGATCGCGATCCTGCCGCGCCGTGGCGCCCACGTCACCGAGCTCACCGCGCACAAGGTGCAGAGCCTGTGTACGTTGATGGGCGAGATGTACATCCTGCTCGGCAATGCAGTGGCCGAAGGCTGGCAGACCCAGGCCGATATGGCGCCGTTCCTGCAGATCCAGCAACGCCTGCAGCTGAGCTTGGAGCGCGAGGACATCCGCGCCTTCGTCGAAGAAAGCTTCAGCGTGATGCGCGCCGCGTATCCCTTCGCCAACAACCCTTATTTGCAGGAAACCGTTGAAAACCTGCAGCCGGCGATGAACCGCGCTTATTACCTGGCCCTGGATCAGCGCAAGGCGTCCATGAGCGAGTTCCAGGCACTGTTCGAGCAATTGCTCGCCGCGGTGCTCGCCCGTGATCTGGTGCAGATTCGCCTGGTGCTGTCGGCCTACTGCCAGCGCAGTAGCTCGCTGGTCATCGCTGCGTTGGCGGACGCCTAAGCGTGCGGCTCAAGTGCATCAAGTTGGCGGGGTTCAAATCCTTCGTCGACCCGACTACCGTGAACTTCCCCAGCAACATGGCAGCGGTAGTGGGACCCAATGGCTGCGGCAAGTCGAACATCATCGACGCCGTACGCTGGGTGATGGGCGAGAGCTCGGCGAAGAACCTGCGTGGCGAGTCGATGACCGATGTCATCTTCAACGGCTCCACCAGCCGCAAGCCGGTGAGCCAGGCCAGCATCGAACTGGTGTTCGACAACTCTGATGGTACCCTGGTCGGCGAATACGCCGCCTACGCAGAGATCTCCATTCGCCGCAAAGTCACGCGCGACAGCCAGAACAGTTACTTCCTCAACGGCACCAAGTGTCGCCGTCGGGACATCACCGATATTTTCCTTGGTACCGGCTTGGGCCCGCGCAGCTATTCGATCATCGAACAGGGCATGATCTCCAAGCTGATCGAAGCCAAGCCCGAAGACCTGCGTAACTTTATCGAAGAAGCAGCCGGCATTTCCAAGTACAAGGAGCGCCGCCGCGAAACTGAAAACCGCATCCGCCGTACCCATGAAAACCTCGCCCGCCTGACCGACCTGCGCGAAGAGCTGGAGCGCCAGTTGGAGCGTCTGCACCGCCAGGCCCAGGCCGCCGAGAAGTATCAGGAATACAAGGGCGAAGAGCGCCAGCTCAAGGCGCAACTGTCGGCCCTGCGTTGGCAGGCACTGAACGATCAAGTGGGCCAGCGCGAAGCGATCATTGGCACCCAGGAGGTCAGCTTTGAGGCGCTGGTGGCCGAGCAACGCAATGCTGATGCCAGCATCGAACGCTTGCGTGACGGGCACCATGAATTGTCCGAACGCTTCAATCTGGTGCAGGGGCGTTTCTATTCGGTGGGGGGCGATATCGCTCGGGTCGAGCAGAGCATCCAGCACGGCCAGCAGCGTTTGCGCCAGTTGCAGGATGACTTGAAGGAGGCCGAGCGCGCCCGCCTGGAAACCGAGTCGCACCTGGGCCATGACCGCACCTTGCTGCTGACCCTCGGCGAAGAGCTGGACATGCTCACCCCCGAGCAGGAAATCACCAACGCCGCCGCCGAAGAGGCCGCCGCCGCGCTGGAAGAATCCGAAACCACCATGCACGTCTGGCAGGAGCAGTGGGATATCTTCAACCTGCAATCGGCCGAGCCGCGTCGCCAGGCCGAGGTGCAGCAGTCGCGCATTCAGCAACTGGAAACCAGCATGGAGCGCCTGGCCGAACGCCAGCGTCGCCTGCAGGAAGAACGTGTATTGCTCGCCGCCGACCCCGAAGACGCGGCGATCATGGCGCTGAGCGAGCAACTGGCCGAAAGCGAAATGACGCTGGAAGAGTTGGAAGCCAGCGAGGAACAACAGGTGGAACGCCTGGAGCAATTGCGTCAGCAACTGCATACGGCAACCCAGGCGCAGCAGCAGGCCCAGGGCGATCTGCAACGGCTCAATGGGCGCCTGGCATCTCTTGAAGCCTTGCAGCAAGCTGCGCTGGACCCTGGCACCGGCACCGCCGAGTGGCTGCGCGACCAGCATCTGGCCGAGCGCCCGCGCCTGGCCGAAGGCTTGAAGGTAGAAGCCGGTTGGGAGCTGGCGGTGGAAACCGTACTCGGCGCCGATCTGCAAGCGGTGCTGGTGGACGATTTTGGCGGCTTCGACCTGGCCGGTTTCGCCCAGGGCGATTTGCGTTTGCTCAGCCCGGCGGCCGACGGCACGCGGGTACCGGGCAGCCTGCTGGACAAGGTCGAGGCGGCGATTGATTTGTCGCCATGGCTGGGCCAGGTCAAGCCGGTTGAGTCACTTGAACAGGCCCTGGCCCAGCGCGGTCAACTGAGCGCCGGCGAAAGCCTGATCAGTCGCGACGGTTATTGGATCGGCCGCCATTTCCTGCGCGTGCGCCGTGCCAGCGAGGCGGAAAGCGGCGTATTGGCCCGCGGCCAGGAAATCGTCAACCTGATCGCCGAACGCGAAGAGCGCGAAGCCACCCTCGAAAGCCTGGAAACCGAACTGCAAACCCTGCGCGCCACCCAGCGCCAGCAAGAGACCGGCCGCGAACACCTGCGCCGCTTGTTGCAAGACGAAGCGCGCCAGCAAGGCGAATTGAAAGCCCAACTGTCGGCGAGCAAAGCCAAGGTCGAACAACTGACCCTGCGCCGCACCCGCCTTGACGAAGAAGTGGCCGAGATGGGCGAACAGCGCGCCCTTGAACATGAGCAGGTTGGCGAAGCGCGCCTGCAATTGCAGGAAGCCCTCGACAGCATGGCGCTGGATACCGAGCAGCGCGAGTTGCTGCTGGCCCAGCGTGACAGCCTGCGCGAACGCCTCGACCGCGTGCGCCAGGAAGCTCGCCAGCACAAGGATCACGCTCACCAGTTGGCGGTGCGCCTGGGCTCTCTGCGGGCCCAGCATGATTCCACGCGCCAGGCCCTTGAGCGCCTGGAGATGCAGTCCGAACGCCTCACCGAAAAACGTGAGCAACTGAGCCTCAACCTGGAGGAGGGCGAGGCGCCGTTGGAAGAGCTGCGCCTCAAGCTTGAGGAACTGCTCGACAAGCGCATGACCGTCGACGTAGAGCTCAAGACCGCGCAGATCGCTCTGGAAGATGCCGACCGCGAACTGCGTGACGCTGAAAAGCGCCGTACCATGGCCGAGCAGCAATCCCAATTGATCCGCGGCCAACTCGAACAACAGCGCATGGAGTGGCAAGCCCTCACCGTGCGCCGCAAGACCTTGCAAGACCAGTTGCTCGAAGACGGTTATGACCTGCATGGCGTGCTCAACACCCTGACCGCCCAGGCCAACGAGAAGGAAGCCGAAGAAGAACTTGAGCGGATTGCCGCACGCATTCAACGCCTGGGCGCGATCAACCTCGCGGCCATTGATGAGTACCAGCAGCAGTCCGAGCGCAAACGTTATCTGGATGCCCAGGATGCCGATCTGGTCGAAGCCCTGGATACCCTGGAAAACGTGATCCGCAAGATCGACAAGGAAACCCGCAACCGCTTCAAAGATACCTTTGATCAGATTAATGGCGGTTTACAGGCGTTATTCCCAAAAGTTTTCGGTGGTGGCAGTGCCTACTTGGAACTGACGGGCGAAGATCTACTCGATACAGGGGTAACGATCATGGCGCGGCCTCCGGGCAAGAAGAACAGCACCATCCATTTGTTGTCCGGTGGCGAAAAAGCCCTGACCGCATTGGCCCTGGTATTTGCCATCTTCAAGTTGAACCCGGCGCCGTTCTGTATGCTCGACGAAGTTGACGCGCCGCTGGATGACGCTAACGTTGGACGCTACGCTCGGTTGGTCAAAGAGATGTCCCAGACTGTGCAGTTCATCTACATCACCCACAACAAGATCGCCATGGAAATGGCGGACCAGTTGATGGGGGTCACGATGCACGAGCCGGGCTGTTCGCGTTTGGTCGCAGTGGATGTGGAAGAGGCGATGGCAATGGTGGAATCCTGAACCATGCCAGGAGAGAGAATTTACGGCACGTCGTAGGGCGATTTACCGGTCTGGCGAAAGTGGCAAATGGACATATTTGTTCAAGGCATTTTGACAGACGGTGTAAAGTTATCTTTGGTCGTGCTAGTTTAATGTCAATTTTTCGTATGCGTGGGCAAAACGTCAGTCAGAACATAGAGTTGGCGCCACGTTTTAAAGCGGTTTGCACGGTGCTAAACCCCTTATTTTTCAGCATTTTTTATTAGAGGCACGGGATTACATGGAAATCGGTCTGCGCGAGTGGCTGATCGTCATCGGCATCATTGTCATTGCCGGTATTCTTTTCGATGGCTGGCGCCGCATGCGCGGTGGCAAGGGCAAGCTCAAGTTCCGCTTGGACCGAAACCTGTCCAACTTGCCTGACGACGACGGCGCCGCCGAGCTGCTGGGGCCGCCCCGTGTGCTGGATACCCACAAAGAGCCGCAACTGGACGAGCATGATTTGCCGTCAATGAGCGCGCCGTTGCGGGAAGCCCGCGAGCCGTCCTCCAAGCGCGGCAAGCGTGGTGGCGCGGCGGTTGCCGAGCCGCATCAAGGTGACCTGAACCTCGACGTCGATGACGGCCCGAGCTTCAGCAGCCGTGATGACGACTTCCCCGACGAGACTCCGACCAAAAGCGCGCCACGCCAATCGGTAAACGATCAGCCGGCCGCCGAGGAAGTCCTGGTTATCAGTGTGATCTGCCGCGATGCCGGTGGCTTCAAGGGCCCTGCGCTGTTGCAGAACATCCTTGAGAGCGGCCTGCGCTTTGGCGAGATGGATATATTCCACCGTCACGAGAGCATGGCCGGTAATGGCGAAGTGCTGTTCTCCATGGCCAATGCGGTCAAACCCGGCACTTTCGATCTGGACGATATCGACCTGTTCAGCACCCCGGCGGTGAGTTTCTTCCTCGGCTTGCCAGGCCCGCGTCACCCCAAGCAAGCGTTTGATGTGATGGTGGCCGCAGCTCGCAAGCTGTCCCAGGAATTGAACGGCGAGCTCAAGGACGACCAACGCAGCGTCCTGACCGCCCAGACCATCGAGCATTATCGTCAGCGCATCGTCGAGTTCGAGCGTCGTGCCCTGACACAGAAACGCTGAGGTTCGATCATAAGCGTTGTCTGTAGAATCCATGCACTAACATATTGAGCAGCTTCGGCTGCTCTTTTGCTTTATGAGAGAACACCCATGACCGCCGCCCCTACCCGCATTCTCGAACTGCGCGCTGAACTGGATCAGCACAACTATCGCTACCACGTGCTTGACGAGCCGAGCATTCCGGACGCCGAGTACGATCGCTTGTTCCACGAGCTCAAGGCCCTGGAAGCCGAGCATCCCGAGCTGGTGACGCGTGATTCACCGACACAGCGGGTCGGCAGTGCGGCGCTGTCGGCATTCACCCAGGTCAAGCATGAGATCCCGATGCTCAGCCTGGGCAACGCCTTTGATGAAACCACCATGCTGGAGTTTGATCGCCGGGTGACCGAGGGCCTCGACCTGCCGGTAGGCGATCTGTTTGGCGCGGGTGCGGCAGTGGAGTACAGCTGCGAGCCAAAGCTCGATGGCCTGGCGGTCAGCCTGCTGTATCAGGACGGCGAACTGGTACGCGGCGCCACCCGGGGTGACGGCACTACCGGTGAGGACATCAGCGTCAACGTGCGCACCGTGCGCAATATTCCGCTCAAGCTGCACGGCAGCGGCTGGCCGGCTACTCTGGAAGTCCGTGGCGAAGTGTTCATGTCCAAGGCCGGGTTCGAACGCCTGAATGCCTCGCAGCTGGAAGTTGGCGGCAAGACCTTCGCCAACCCGCGCAACGCCGCGGCGGGCAGCCTGCGCCAACTGGACTCGAAGATCACTGCCAGCCGCCCCCTGGAATTCTGCTGCTATGGCATCGGCCAGGTGACCGCGGATATCAGCGATACCCATATCGGCAACCTCAAGCAGTTGCAGAAGTGGGGCATGCCGATCAGCCACGAACTGAAGTTGGCCAAGGGTATCCAGGAGTGCCTGGACTACTACCGCGACATTGGCGAGCGCCGTAATGCGCTGGGCTATGAAATCGACGGCGTGGTGTTCAAGGTCAACAGCATCGCGTCCCAGCGTGAACTGGGCTTCCGCGCCCGCGAGCCGCGTTGGGCGATTGCGCATAAATTTCCGGCGATGGAAGAGCTGACCGAGTTGCTCGACGTGGAATTCCAGGTTGGCCGCACCGGTGCTGTGACCCCGGTGGCGCGCTTGAAGCCGGTCAAGGTGGCTGGCGTGACGGTGTCCAACGCGACCCTGCACAACATGGACGAAGTGGCGCGCCTGGGGCTGATGATCGGTGACACTGTGATCATCCGCCGCGCTGGTGATGTGATTCCGCAGGTGGTCTCGGTGGTCACCGAGCGTCGCCCGGAGCACGCCCGTGCGGTGCAGATCCCCGAGAACTGCCCGGTGTGCGGCTCCCATGTGGAGCGCACGCAACTGGTCAAGCGCAGCAAAGGCAAGGAAACCGTCAGCGAAGGCGCGGTGTACCGTTGCGTCGGGCGCCTGGCCTGTGGCGCGCAGCTCAAGCAGGCGATCATCCATTTCGTCTCGCGGCGTGCCATGGACATCGACGGCCTGGGCGACAAGACCATCGAGCAATTGGTGGATGAGAAACTCATCGGTTCGCCGGCAGACCTCTACAAGCTCAAGTACGAACAGATCATCGACCTGGAAGGCTTTGCCGATATCTCCAGCAAGAAGCTGATCAGCGCCATCGAAAACAGCAAGACCCCGACCCTGGCGCGTTTTATCTACGCCCTGGGTATTCCCGATGTGGGCGAAGAGACCGCCAAGGTGCTGGCACGCTCGCTGGCGTCCCTGGAGCGTGTGCAGAAGGCTTTGCCTGAAGTGCTGACCTACTTGCCCGACGTCGGCCTGGAAGTGGCACACGAGATTCATAGCTTCTTTGAAGACAGCCATAACCAGGATGTGATCGGTGCACTGTTGTCGCCGGACGAATGCGGCCTGCAATTGCAGGAGCAAGGCGAACTCAGCGCAGAATTCGCCGCCAGCACCACCTTGGGCGGCTTGCTCGACAAGCTGCATGTACCTTCCGTCGGGCCGGGAGCTGCGCAGAAACTGGCAGACAAGTTCGGTTCGCTGGAAGGCGTGATCAAGGCCGATTGGCTGGATATGCGCCAGGCCCTGCCCGAGAAGCAAGCCAAGGCCGTGCGCGAATTCTTCGACAACCCTGACAACGCCCATCATGCCCTGGCCATCGAGCAGCAGCTCAAGGACTTCGGAATGCACTGGCAGAGCGAGAAAAAGGTCGTTGAAGGCTTGCCCGAAGCCGGGCACACCTGGGTACTCACCGGCTCCCTGGAGTTGATGAGCCGCGACGTCGCCAAGGACAAGCTCGAAAGCCTGGGCGCCAAGGTGGCCGGTTCCGTCTCGGCGAAAACCCACTGCGTGGTCGCCGGGCCGGGAGCCGGTTCCAAATTGGCCAAGGCCAGCGAGCTGGGCCTTAAAGTGCTGGATGAGGAGGCCTTCGTCGCCTTCCTGGCCAGCCACAACATCAGCGTCTGACCTCTTCCTGTGGCGAGGGAGCTTGCTCCTGTCGGGCTGCGCAGCAGCCCCTCAAGAAAGCGGAACGATCTCGAGCGAGAAATGATCTAGTCTCTGTCACCCCAGGGAGAGCCCGCCATGTTCCGTTACTTCGAGCAACTCAGTTCGCGCATCGCCGCCCCGTTCATGGCTCAAACCTCGCGCAACAGCAAGGTGTGGCAATGCCGCTGCGGCCAGTCTTTATTCTTTCGCAACAGCCAATGTCTGGCCTGCCAGGCGGTGCTGGGTTATCTGCCGCAGCAAAGCCGTCTGTCTTCCCTGCAACCCGGCCCTGTCGTTGACACTTGGCTGGCGGATGACGCGCCCGATGCCGGCACCTGGCGTCGCTGCGCCAACCTCGACTCACCGGCCGCGTGCAACTGGCTGATCCCCGCCCACAGCACTGCGTCGCTGTGCGTGGCCTGTAGCCTGAATCGCACAATTCCTGATCTATCCATCCCGGAAAACCCCGAACGCTGGCGCAAGGTCGAAACTGCCAAGCGTCGGCTGGTGGCACAACTGATCAGCCTGGGCCTGCAGGTGGTGCCCAAGAGCGTTGACGAAGACACCGGGCTGGCCTTCGACTTCATCGGGACTGACCTGGCAGGCAATGCGCCGACCACTGGCCATGCCAACGGCCTGATCACCCTCGATATCAAGGAAGCCGACGATGCTCACCGCGAAAAAGTCCGCGTACAGATGCGTGAGCCTTACCGCACCTTGCTCGGTCATTTTCGCCATGAAGTCGGCCACTATTACTGGGATCGGCTGATTGCCAACAGCCACTGGCTTGACGCTTTTCGCACCTTGTTCGGCGATGAGCGCGCCAGTTACGCCGAAGCGCTCGACCAGCATTATCAGAACGGCCCGCGTCCGGATTGGCAGCACACCTGCGTCAGCGCCTACGCCACCATGCATCCCTGGGAAGACTGGGCTGAAACCTGGGCCCATTACCTGCACATGATGGACGCGGTGGACACCGCGTTGGGCTTTGGCATGAGCGCCCGCGAGATGGACCTGGACTACCAACCGTTCCCGCTGACAACGCTGTATGACCCGGCACACCCCGGCGGCCCGGCGTTCCTCTCGTTCGTCAATGCCTGGATCGAGCTGGCCGGTATGCTCAACGAACTGTCCCGCGCCATGGGCCAGCCGGATTTCTACCCCTTCGTGCTGCCGCCGGCGGTGATAGCCAAGTTGCACTTTATCCACCTGGTCATCCAGGAAGAGGGCGGCAGAGCGGACGAGGTTCTGCAGGCACAGTGATTGCCCCTGTGGGAGGGGTAATTGCAGAGGGCCATGGCAAGTACTTGAAGCTTCTCATTTTTTACGGTTGTAACTTCCGATCAGATCGGTACAATGGCGCGGCTTGCCGAGAGGCTTGCGTCGTTATGGTGACCCCATCGGTCCCCCCGCAACGATTACCCGTGAACCTGGTCAGAGCCGGAAGGCAGCAGCCACAGCGGGAACATTGTGTGCCGGGGTGTGGCTGGTGGGGTTGCCTCCATAACGCTCCCTTCTGTTTTACCTATTCCTGAATCCATATAGTCAGCCAGTCATCTGTGACCCTTATCGCACAGTGCACGACGGCCACTCCACGACTAGTGGCATACTCCCAAGCGTGTCTTTCCCCTGGCTACGAGGCTGTATGCACTCGGAACATTTTGATTTGTCCAGCCCTGTGTTCTTGCCGATCACCGAGCAAACCTGTGTGGGTTTGTTGAGCGGTGAGGGTTTCGATGCGCTCGTAGCCCTGAGTGAGCCGGAGTTGGCGGCGGTGCTGGTGATCCAGAACCTGGCGCAGGTGCCCGAAAGCGACCTGAGCGCCAATGGTGCCGAAAAAGTGTTGGCCAAGCTGATTGACTGGGCGGTAGAGCCCAGCCATTCGGCAAGCGTCTCCCTACTCTCCGAGGCGCAGCGGCTGTTCGACCAAAGGAAGCTGTACTTCGGCCTCAATGTGGTCAAAAGCCTGAAGCTGCGTTTTCTGTTAGCGGAGGAAGTGCAGGCGCGCGACTATCTGTTGCCCAGCGGCAAGTGGGACGTAGAGTACAAAGTCCGCCATCTCAAGACCAATGATCCCTTCAGCAAGCAGATGGTCACGCCCAGGCATCGCGAGCGCTGGTTGAGTGCCGAGCAAGACAAGTTGGTCAGAACCTTCCGCGCCAACTTGAACGAAGACCTGCATGTTCAGGGCTATGCAGGTATCGGCAAGAGTCACCTGCTGGTGGCCTTGATGGAGCACTTGCGTCCGGAAAAGACTTTGTTGCTGGCGCGTACCCCGGCAAAGCTGGAAACCCTGCGTGCCCGTATGGTGGGCGTACGCGAGCGAAAGGCCGGGCACACCTTCCATGCATTCGCCCACGCCTTGATGCAGGGTCCCAGGCCCAAGCCGCTGACTGCGCAGGTGAGGGCGCCGAGCAAGCAGGCACTGGCTCAGGAGCTGAATATCTTCGGCTTTCGTGGCCTGCAAGGGCAGGCTGTGGTCGACGTTTGCCTCAACGTATTGCAAGCCTACTGCCGCTCCTGGGAATACAGCCTGTCGGCGAAGCACTTGCCGCATTTCAAACAGCCGCTGTCCAGCGTTGATGCCAGGGCACTGCTCGAATATGCCAGCCGGCTATGGAGCTATCTCGAAGCGAATCCGGCCTGGGGCAGCCAGACTGGGTTTGAAGCCTTGCTGATGATCAAGCGCGCCAGCCTCGCCGGCTGCGTGGTGCCCGAGCGTTATACCCACGTCCTTATCGACGAGAGCCAGGATATTCCGGCGCCGCTGCTGCAAATCATCGAGCGGGGCCGGCAGGTGCTGATAACCCTGGGGGATGAGTATCAGCAGGCCAGTGGAGTCATGGTCAGGCGCGCCCGTGAGGTGCGCCATACGGATGTGTGTTACTCCGTGCGCTCCGGACGCAATGTCGAGCGCCTGGTCAATCCCTTGATCAGCCAGCATTCGGATAAGAGCAAAGTGCTTTTCGAGGGGGCTCGGGATGCCGACGTCGGTATCGAGTTTTATCCGCTGGGCTTTGTACCGCCGCAAGGCTGCGTGTTATTGACCGCATCCCACTGGGACACAATGAAGTGGGCCATCCAGTTGAGCGAAGCCCGTTGTGCGTTCAGCCTGACCGGTAAAGAAGCGCAGCAGTCGCTCAAGTACTTTATGGACACCGTGGTCGCGTTGTTCAAGCCTGACTTCTACAGCAGCGAGTTCAATGACAGCGGGCCCCATCCGTTTTTCAGCGATATGGCCGATTGGCAGCAAGTACGCGAGGCCTGCCAGTTCGATGAGGCGTTTCTCTGGGTCGAAGCTGAGCTGCAAAAAGGCTTTAATCTGGCGGATGTCACGCGCTTGAACAGGCAAAGCGGCCATCCGGATGAGCGCTGCCTCTTGATGTTGGCGCAAGACGCCGGTGGCATGGAGTTCAACCGGGTGTTGCTCACACCAGCGTTGTTGACCAACGTAAAGTTCCAGGATGCCTACGCGTTCGACCAGCGACTGTGTGCGGTGTATATCGCAATTTCGCGAGCAACCCAGCAGCTCTATCTGCCCTACGATGTGGTGGAGTGGCTCGACTATCACAAGTATCAGAAAACCCGCGAATTACACGGTTACTGAAGGATTTAATCCAGCTGTTTCACAACTTTGGAAAAGCCCTCTGGACAACCCCCAGACCGCCTTGTTAGCTTGCGTCGGCCACTTGTTTCAGAGCATGACAAGGGCATGGACTTGATATTGAAGTGCTATCGCTTCTCTAACTTACAAGGATGTCTGTCATGAAAAGCCTGCAAGGGTTGCCTCGACTTATCAGTGCCTCAGTCGGCGCTCCCGGCAAAGCCCGCAACTTGCCCGCCGATGTGCAGTGCATCCAATATTTATTCAACCTGATCATTCCCAAAATGGGCTTTGCCTTGCTGGAAAACGGCAAGTGCGATGGCCAGTTGGTGCAGTGCATCAGCCAGTATCAGTTCCGCCATCTCAAATATGCTCATCCCGATGGGGTGATCGACCCCACGGGGCGTACGTTCAACAGCTTGATCGAGGAAGCGGTGAAAGTACCCGTACGGGCCTTCCCGACCATGCGTATTCCGAGCTTTCTCAACGCATTGGGCAATAACAACGTCGATGCGGTGCAAGCCACGGTCAATGTCTACCTGAACCAGGTGCGTGCGGTGATCGAGGCCGAGCGGCGCAACCGCCAATTAATGCTGCAGGCCACCTGCGACGGCGGCACGACGCTGAGCGATACGGACTTCCAGAATGCTGCCAAGCAATTGGGCAACGGCATCTCGGTGAATGTGGTCAAGGCGTTCGCCACCATCGAGTCGGGCGGGAAGGTGGGGTTCGGGCCGGCCAAGCTGCCGATCATCGCCTTCGAAGGTCATCACTTTCGCAAGTACACCAAGCATATCTACGACCAGTCGCACCCGCTGCTGTCGTACGTCTACAAGAAAAAAGCCGGGCCGCAGTGGCAGACCAACAACAAGGACCAGGTCAAGGCCTGGGAAACCATGGCCACCGCTTTTGCTCTCGACCAGGAAGCGGCACTGATGTCGGCGTCCTGGGGGATGTTTCAGGTCATGGGGTTCAACTTCGCGTCGTGCGGGTTCAAGACGGTGTTCGAGTTTGCAGCGGCGTTAAAAGTAAACGCCGGTAATCAACTCAAGGCCTACCTCAGTTTTTGCAGCAAGAGCACGGCGCTGATGAGTGCGATGAAAAACAAGGATTTCACAGCCATGGCTCGTAACTATAACGGCGAGGACTACGGCAACTATGACGTGCTGATGAAACAAGCCTACGAAGCCTTTGAAGGGAAGAAATAAGATGATTCGTTTTCTGGCGATGGGAATGCTGTCGTTGTGCGCCGTGGCCCCCGCGTTTGCTGGTTCGGCCGCTTTGCATTCAGGCAAGTACGAAGGGTTGATGCTGGCGGTGACGCCCGGTAACCAGGTTGAAGGCTTTTATTCCGAAGCGATGGGCGAGGGCGTTAGCCGCCGTTGCACCTTCTACCTGCAAGGCAAGCCAGAGACGCTTACCACCTGGCTGGATGCTGCCTACCCTGGGAGTGTGGCAGTGGCGTCCGACGGTGTGGTCCTGACAGTGGAGCAGGGCCGGCAACACCCCGGCTGCATCAACGTGTTGATGCCGGAAATCGCCACGGGCCTGGACCTGACCCAGACTGCCAGCAAAAAGTGGATCGGGCTGGTGACGGTGTCTGCCGACAAGGCTTACCTGCTGAAAACTCCGGGGGCCAAGGCGGTCAAGCGTCCCTATATCGTCAAGGGTGATGTAGTGGGTGTGCTGGCGTTCAAGGACGGCTGGGCGCAGGTGGAGTTTATCAATGCGCACGACCGTTCCTTCACGGGCTGGATCAGCCAGGGCCAGTACACACGGTTGGCTGCACCGAAGCTCTGAGAAGCTCTGAAATGTGGGAGGGGGCTTGCTCCCGATGAGGAAGGGTCAGCTAGCACCTATATTGATTGACCCGCCGCTATCGGGAGCAAGCCCCCTCCCACATTTTGGCGGTGTTAGCCGAAGGTTTCGCGCAGTAGCCCGGAGAATGCATCCCGTGCAAGATGCCGATGGGTATCTTTGTGCCAGAACAGCAAGTTGTCTACCGCTGCCAGTTCGTCGAACCGATACGATGCCAGCTGATTGGCCTGCTCATAACGCGCCAGGACGCCCTCCGGCACCAACGCCACGCCAATCCCCGCGCTGACGCAGCCGATGATCGTGCCCCAACTGGTATAGCTGGCAATCGCCGGCTTGAAGTCCTGGGGCTTGAGCCAGTTTTCCAGTGTTGCGCGGTAGGGGCAGCCGGGCGGCCACACCAATAATGTGCGGCCAGCCAGGTCTTCGGGGCTGTGGATGGGCGCGCTGGACGCGCTGGCGATCAGTACCAGGCGTTCGCTGTAGACCACGCTGTGCTCCAGCTTCGTGTGTTTGCCACTGGCGGCCACGAGGGCCACATCCAGACGATGGTGTTGCAGGTCGTCCAGCAGTTGCGCCCAGGCGCCGGTCACCAACTCCAGGCTGACCTCGGGATAACGCCGGTGATACTCCGCCAACAGCGGCGGCAGGCGGCCGCTGGCGCTGGATTCCACCGCGCCGATGCGCAAGGTGCCACGGGGAATCGCGCTGGCATCCACCGCACGTTTGGACTCATCCACCAGCGCCAGGATGCGTTCGCAGTAATCCAGGAAGATCTCACCCGCAGCACTGATCGCCAACCCGCGGCCGGCGCGGATAAACAACGGTGTGCCCAACTCACTTTCCAGCTGCTTGATGCGGGTGGTGATGTTGGACGGCACACAGTGCAGTTGCAGGGCGGCCTGGGCCACGCTGCCGGTTTGCGCCACGGCTCGCACCATTTTCAGTTGGGCCAGTTCCATTGCTCAGTTCCAGTGATTTCAGAAGTCAGAAACGCTTAATTGTCCTACGCCTGGCCCGGGCCAAGACTGACGGCACTCCTTCTTTTATGGATGCCATCGATGAGTACCCCGTCACCGCTCAAGCTTACGCTAGTCATTGCCAGCGTCATCCTCTGTTGGGCTTATTCACCCATAGGCGTGCATATGGGGCTGCACAGCTACAGCCCTGGCCAATTGGCGTTGCTGCGTTTCTTGATTGCGTCGCTATTCATGGCGGCTGTGGCCTGGGTAGTCGGCATTGGCCGGCCCCAGGTGCGCGACCTGCCGTGGCTGCTGGTGCTGGGTTTCTTCGGGGTGTTCCTGCACCACACCAGCCTCAATCACGGGCAGCAATGGGTGACAGCGGCGGCGTCGAGTGTGTTGGCACAGTCGGCGCCGCTGTTCAGTGTGTTGATCGCTTTTTTCTGTTTGCAGGAGCGCGTCAGCATCTGGCGTTGGAGCTGTGTACTGTTGGGGTTGGCCGGCGTGCTGGTGGTGATCTGGGGCGATCATGGTGTAGGCGATATCGACCCGCGCGGCTTGTTGATCCTGCTGGCGGCCTGCTCATGGAGCGTGTACTTCGCCATCCAGAGGCATTTCGCCCATCGCTACAGTCCATTGACGATGGCGTGCTACATGGTCTGGTCCGGCACCTTGATGCTGTGCGTGAACCTGCCGGGCCTGCCTGCCGCTATCGTGCAGGCGCCGTTGCGGGAGAACCTCGCGGTGCTGGTGTTGGGTATTTTTCCCAGTGCGTTGGCCTATCTGGCCTGGGGTTATGTGCTCAAGCACGTCGAAGTCAGCCGCGCTTCGGTGGCGATGTACCTGATTCCGCCGGTTGCCATGGTGATGGCCGCCACGCTGCTCGGTGAACAGGTGACCCTGCAGGTGATGCTGGGTGCGGTGATCGTGCTGACCAGCGTCGCCGCTATCAGCCTGGAGGGACGCTGGCGCTCAATCGTGCGGCCGGCACACCCGCAGACGCCATCTGGACGGGCAATCAAGCCAGCTTCGTCAGATTAGACGAGCGTGCCGGATGCAATTTCCCCCCTGCTCCGCTAGCATTACCGGCTTCCGCTTCCCAGTTGCGACGGTTTTCGATGAGTTATCAGGTTCTTGCACGTAAATGGCGCCCGCGCTCGTTCCGCGAAATGGTCGGCCAGACCCATGTGCTCAAGGCTCTGATCAATGCCTTGGACAGCCAGCGGCTGCACCACGCCTATCTGTTCACCGGTACTCGCGGGGTGGGCAAGACCACCATTGCGCGCATCATCGCCAAGTGCCTGAACTGTGAGACCGGTATCACGTCAACGCCTTGCGGCACCTGTTCGGTCTGCCGCGAGATCGACGAAGGGCGTTTCGTCGACCTGATCGAGATCGACGCCGCAAGCCGCACCAAGGTCGAAGATACCCGCGAGCTGCTCGACAACGTGCAGTACGCGCCGAGCCGTGGGCGCTTCAAGGTCTACCTGATCGACGAAGTGCACATGCTGTCCAGCCACTCCTTCAATGCGCTGTTGAAAACCCTGGAAGAGCCGCCGCCCTACGTTAAGTTCATCCTGGCCACCACCGATCCGCAGAAACTTCCTGCAACCATTTTGTCGCGGTGCCTGCAGTTCTCGCTGAAGAACATGACGCCCGAGCGCGTGGTCGAGCATTTGACCCATGTGCTGGGTGTCGAGAACGTACCGTTCGAAGACGACGCCCTGTGGTTGCTGGGCCGCGCCGCCGACGGTTCGATGCGCGACGCCATGAGCCTCACCGACCAGGCCATCGCTTTTGGCGAAGGCAAGGTGATGGCTGCCGATGTGCGCGCCATGCTCGGTACCCTGGACCACGGCCAGGTCTTCGACGTGCTGCACGCGCTGATCGAGGGCGACGCCAAGGCATTGCTTGAGGCCGTGCGCCACCTGTCGGAGCAAGGCCCGGACTGGAACGGTGTGCTCTCCGAAATCCTCAACGTATTGCATCGCGTCGCCATCGCCCAGGCCCTGCCGGAAGGCGTGGACAACGGCCATGGCGACCGAGATCGCGTATTGGCCCTGGCCCAGGCGTTGCCGGCCGAAGACGTACAGTTCTACTACCAGATGGGCCTCATCGGTCGCCGCGACCTGCCCCTGGCGCCGGACCCGCGAGGTGGCTTTGAAATGGTGTTGCTGCGGATGCTGGCGTTCCGGCCGGCGGATTCGGCAGACGCGCCGAGACAGCCGCTAAAGCCAGTGGGGATCAGCCAGGCCACAGTTGATTCCGCCAAACCAGTGGCTGGCGCGGCCGTTGTCGCGCCAGTAGTGGCTGCGCCTGCGCCGGTGGCGCCGGCACCTGAGCCCGAACCTGCGCCGGTTGCAGTGGCACCTGTGGTTGAGCCCGAGCCGGTTATCGAGCCCGCCCCCGTGGTCGACCTGCCCTGGAACGATCCGGTCGAAGCAGAGGCTGAGCCCGAGGCTGAGCAACAGCCCGCCGTAGAACCCGTACTGGAAACTGCCGGCGAGCAGCCGGAGCTGACGCCGATGCCTGCGCCGACCCCGGACAGCGTGGTGCCGGATGCCCCTGAGTGGGTATCGGCGCCGGTTCCCGAGCCGACGGTAGCCCAGGTCGAGGCCGCGACCCCCGGCATCGACCTGGACGACGAACCGCCGCTGGACGAAGACTACATCGAGCCGGACATGGATTCGGCCTACAGCTACCTGGACGAATTGGCCAGCGAGCACACCGCCGAGCCAGCGCCCGAGCCCGAGGCAGAACCGGCTGCGGCCCCGGCCACCGGCCTGGCCCTGCAATGGCTGGAATTGTTTCCGAAATTGCCGATCTCCGGCATGACCGGGAGTATCGCCGCCAACTGCACACTGATCTCCATCGAGGGCGACCATTGGCTGCTGCACCTGGATCCGGCCCACAGCGCCTTGTTCAATGCGACCCAGCAGCGTCGGCTCAACGATGCGCTCAACCAATACCATGGGCGCACGCTGACCATCGCCATCGAACTGATCAAGCCCGAGCAGGAAACCCCGGCCCAGGCCGCGACCCGTCGGCGTCTGAACCGCCAGCGCGAGGCTGAGGATTCGATCCACGCTGATCCGCTTATCCAACAAATGATGCAACAGTTCGGTGCGGTCGTCCGCCACGATACTATTGAACCTGTCGAAGCCCCGGTGCCCCAAGCGTCATGACACCGGGCTATTTATTGATCCACGTACTTTTGAGGTGATTCCCATGATGAAAGGTGGCATGGCCGGCCTGATGAAGCAGGCACAGCAGATGCAGGAAAAAATGGCCAAGATGCAGGAAGAACTGGCCAACGCCGAAGTCACCGGTAAAGCCGGTGGCGATATGGTCAGCGTGGTGATGACCGGTCGTCACGACATCAAGCGTGTCAGCATCGACCCTAGCGTGTTGCCTGGCGTGGGCGAAGATGACCTGGAAATGCTCGAAGCGTTGTTCGCCGCAGCCGTCAACGATGCTGTGCGCAAGATCGAAGCCAATAGCCAGGACAAAATGTCCGGCGTGACGGCTGGCATGCAGCTGCCACCGGGCATGAAACTGCCGTTCTGATACAAACGTTGGCTAGACTCAAATGCCGGGCATTGCGCCTGGCATTTTTTTTGCGCGCACGAAACATCGAACCCCGGCCCGTTGCCTATGGTCTGCACCCTATACCGCTGAATTCTCATCGATAAAAGGAGCCCCGCTGATGCCTCAAGAAATGACGCTCAACCAACGCATCGTTCTGGTCTCACGCCCTCAAGGCGCACCCACGCCGGAAAACTTCCGCCTGGAACGTGTAAGCCTGCCGGATCTGGCAGACGGTCAGGTGCTGCTCAAGACGCTGTACCTGTCTTTGGACCCCTACATGCGTGGACGCATGAGTGACGCGCCGTCCTACGCCGCGCCCGTGGAAATCGGCGAAGTGATGACCGGCGGTGCTGTCAGCCGTGTCGAGCAATCACGCAACCCGAAATTCGAGGTAGGTGATCTGGTGGTCGGTGCCACCGGCTGGCAGAGCCACAGTATCTGCGACGGCAAGAACCTGATGCCATTGCCCAAGGGGCTTGCGAGCCCGTCGATGGCTCTGGGCGTGTTGGGTATGCCAGGCATGACCGCTTACATGGGCCTGATGGATATCGGCCAGCCGAAGGCCGGGGAAACCCTGGTGGTGGCGGCTGCGTCCGGCGCGGTGGGCTCGGTGGTGGGGCAGGTTGCCAAGCTCAAGGGCTTGCGCGTGGTGGGGGTTGCTGGCGGTGCCGACAAGTGCCGCTATGTGGTGGATGAGTTGGGCTTTGACGCCTGTATCGACCACAAGAGCGCAGACTTCGCCCATGAGCTGGCCCTGGCCTGTTTCAAAGGCGTGGACATTTATTTCGAAAACGTCGGCGGTAAGGTCTTCGATGCGGTGCTGCCGCTGCTCAATGCCAAGGCGCGCGTGCCGCTGTGCGGGTTGATCGCCGGCTATAACGCCCATGAAACCCCCAGCGGCCCTGATCGCCTGCCGGCACTGCAACGCACCTTGCTGACCAAGCGTGTGCGTATCCAGGGCTTTATCGTGTTCGACGACTATGGCGACCGCCAGCCGGAATTCCTCAGCGCCATGGCGCCGTGGGTGCGCGATGGCAAGATCAAGTTCCGCGAGGATGTGGTCGATGGCCTGGAGCAAGCGCCTGAAGCCTTTATCGGCTTGCTGGAGGGACGCAACTTCGGCAAGTTGGTGGTGCGCGTCGCGCAAGATTGAGTATTTGACGCTAATCCGGGGCGCGGGTATAAACCGCGTCTCGTTGTTTTGTCGGACCCTTCGCCCATGAGCTTCAGCCCCCTGATTCGCCAACTGATCGACGCCCTGCGCACCTTGCCAGGTGTTGGCCAGAAAACTGCCCAGCGCATGGCGCTGCAACTGCTGGAGCGTGATCGCAGTGGCGGCACCCGCCTGGCCCAGGCTCTGAGCCAGGCCATGGAAGGCGTGGGCCACTGCCGTCAGTGCCGCACCCTCACCGAAGAAGAACTTTGCCCGCAATGCGCCGACCCCCGTCGCGACGACACGTTGCTCTGCGTGGTGGAGGGGCCGATGGATGTGTATGCAGTGGAGCAGACCGGCTATCGCGGCCGCTACTTTGTGCTCAAGGGCCACCTGTCGCCGCTCGACGGTTTGGGGCCGGAAGCCATCGGTATCCCGCAACTGGTCGCGCGCATTGAAGAGCAGGGCACCTTTAGCGAAGTGATCCTGGCGACCAACCCAACGGTGGAAGGTGAAGCCACGGCGCATTACATCGCCCAACTGCTGACCAACAAGGGCTTGATCACTTCTCGGATTGCCCATGGCGTGCCGTTGGGGGGCGAGTTGGAGTTGGTGGATGGCGGTACCTTGGCGCACTCTTTCGCCGGTCGCAAACCGATCGCGCTCTAACATCCGCAGCAGGATCAAATGTGGGAGGGGGCTTGCTCCCGATTGCTGTGTGTCAGTCGACAGAGTTATTGGCTGATCCACCGCTATCGGGAGCAAGCCCCCTCCCACAGTAGTTTTATGGTGTCAGTGATAACTGTGTATGGCTTGAAAACCAAGCAAGCGCTTGGTAAGTTCGTTCCATCTCGCCATGGAGCTTGCCGATGTCTGCCTATCAGGAATACTTCGACCCCAGCCACCAATTGGTCCGCGACAGCGTGCGCCGGTTTGTCGAGCGCGAGATGTTGCCGGGCATCGAGCACTGGGAGGAGGCTGAGAGCTTTCCTCGTGAGCTTTACCTCAAAGCCGGAGCGGCGGGCATTCTTGGGATCGGCTACCCCGAGGCATTGGGTGGAAGCCACGAAGGCGATCTGTTCGCCAAGGTCGCCGCCAGCGAAGAACTGATGCGTTGCGGTTCCGGTGGTGTGGTGGCCGGGCTCGGCTCCCTGGATATCGGCCTGCCGCCCATCGTCAAATGGGCCCGGCCTGACGTGCGGGAGCGTATAGCGCCCCTGGTGCTGGCCGGCGAGAAAATCATCGCCCTGGCGGTTACCGAACCGAGTGGCGGCTCTGATGTCGCCAACCTGCACACCCGCGCCGTGCGTGACGGTGAGCACTACCGTGTGAGCGGTGCCAAGACCTTTATCACCAGCGGCATTCGGGCGGATTTCTATACTGTGGCGGTGCGCACCGGCGGGCCGGGCTTCGGCGGTATCAGCCTGTTGCTGATTGAAAAAGACACCCCCGGTTTCACCGTTGGCCAGCCGCTGAAGAAGATGGGCTGGTGGGCGTCGGACACGGCCCAGTTATTTTTCGACGACTGCCACGTGCCCGTCGGCAACCTCATCGGCGCTGAAAACATGGGGTTTGCCTGCATCATGGGCAACTTCCAGAGCGAGCGCCTGGCGCTGGCGCTGATGGCCAACATGACCGCGCAACTGGCCCTGGAAGAAAGCCTCAAGTGGGCCGCCCAGCGCGAAGCGTTCGGTAAACCCATCGGCAAGTTCCAGGTGCTCAAGCACCGCCTGGCGGAAATGGCCACTGCCGTGGAAGTGTCCCGCGAGTTCACTTACCGTCAGGCGGCGAAGATGGCCGCTGGCAAGAGCGTGATCAAGGAGATTTCCATGGCCAAGAACCTGGCCACGGATACAGCTGACCGGGTGACCTATGACGCGGTGCAGATGTTGGGCGGGCAGGGGTACATGCGGGGTAGCCTGGTGGAGCGGCTGTATCGCGATAACCGGATTTTGTCGATTGGTGGCGGGACGCGCGAAGTGATGAATGAAATCATCAGTAAGCAGATGGGGTTGTAAACCGGGCTGTTCTTTCGGGCCTCATCGCGGGCAAGCCCGGCTCCCACAGGGGAATGCATTCCAAGGTGGGAGCCGGGCTTGCCCGCGATGACGGCAGTACTGACGACCCTTACTTCTCAGTCAGCCCAAACTGCGTCAGGCAAAACGTGGGAATCCCCATGTCTTCCAACCGCTGCGAACCACCCAATTCCGGTAAATCAATAATCGCCGCCGCTTCAAAGATCTGCGCGCCCATGCGCCGTACCAGGTTGGCCGCAGCAATCAGGGTGCCACCCGTGGCGATCAGGTCATCGAATATCAGCACCGAATCACCTTCGCACAGGCTGTCGGCGTGTACTTCCAGGAAGGCTTCGCCGTACTCGGTCTGGTAACCCTCGGCCAGCACATCCGCCGGCAGCTTGCCTTGCTTGCGAAACAGGATCAGCGGCTTGTTGAGCTGGTAGGCGATGATCGAACCGATCAGGAAACCGCGGGCATCCATCGCACCGATATGCGTGAAATCGGCTTCGACATAGCGCTGGGCAAAGCTGTCGGCTACCAGGCGCAGGGCGCGGGGTGATTGGAACAGCGGGGTGATGTCACGAAAGATAACCCCAGGCTTGGGGAAGTCGATGACAGGGCGAATCAGGGATTTGATGTCGAACGAATCGAAGGTCATCGTCGCAGAGTCCTGGGCGGAAAACGGACTCGAAGTATACCTGCGGCCTTGCCGATTGGCGCGGCCGCAGTGTCTGGATCAGACCTCCAGTGAGCCCCCGGCCAATGCGCAAAGCTGGATCGGGTCGAGGATATGCACTTCCTTGCCCTCGGCAGCAATCAGCTGGTTCTGCTGGAAACGGGTAAACACGCGGGACACGGTCTCAACTGCCAGGCCCAGGTAATTGCCGATTTCATTACGCGACATGCTCAGGCGGAACTGGTTGGCCGAGAAACCACGGGCACGGAAGCGCGCCGACAGGTTGACCAGGAATGTCGCGATGCGCTCGTCGGCGGTTTTCTTCGACAGCAGCAGCATCATTTGCTGGTCGTCACGAATCTCGCGGCTCATCACGCGCATCAATTGGCGGCGCAGTTGTGGCAATTGCAGGGCCAATTCGTCCAGGCGCTCGAAAGGAATTTCGCACACCGACGTCGTCTCCAGGGCCTGGGCCGACACCGGGTGAATCTCGGTGTCCATTCCCGACAGCCCGACCAACTCGCTGGGCAGGTGGAAGCCGGTGATTTGTTCTTCGCCGCCGTCGCTGAGGCTGAACGTCTTCAATGCGCCCGAACGTACTGCATAGACGGAATCAAACTTGTCGCCCTGGCGAAACAAAAATTCGCCTTTTTTCAATGGGCGGCCGCGTTTGACGATGTCGTCCAGCGCATCCATGTCTTCCAGATTCAACGAAAGTGGCAGGCAGAGGGGAGCCAGGCTGCAATCCTTGCAATGGGCCTGGCTGTGAGCGCGCAGTTTAACTGGCTCGGACATTTCTTAAATCCTTGTGGGAAAACACACATAAGACGTAAGGGTAACGCACTGGGGGGTATGGAGGCCAGCGTGTACAAAAAACCTGTCGGTATATAAAGATCTGGCTAAAACCGCCGATAGTACTGCTATCGACTACAAATACGGCGACTCAAAACATGTTAGCCCTCAGTACTCAACTCGCTTCGCGTACTCAGATCCAGGCACAGCCCGAAACCAAGAAAGCTGCCGATTCCGATGTTGCCGCGATTCCGACAGCGGATGAAGCCAAGCCTGCCGTTTCGGTGACCATTTCCGGCGCCGCGATGAAAGCTGCCGCGGCGGAAAAAACCTCAAACAGTGACATCGACGAAAGCGGCCTGGCGGACAACGTCAAGAATCTGCTCAAGATGATTCGTGAGATCAAAAAGCAGATTGCCGAGAAACAGGCTGAGATGGCAGCGGTAATGGCCGACAGAAGTCTCAGCCCTGAACAGGCCCGTGCCCGGCTCTCCGGGCTGCAGTCAGCGTTGAGCGCGCTGCAAGCCAGCTTGACCAGCGCCCAGGCATCCCTGACCAAGGCGATGAAAGACATGAGCGCGGGTGATGCGGTCAAGGCCGCGAGCCTGGCCATGAAGTAAGTACGTCTAGATGACCCGCGAAAATCGTTGCCTGTTCTGGTGCTCCAGATAGGCATCGAACACCATGCACACTGAACGCACCAGCAAGCGCCCGGCCGGCAGCACACGAATGCCCTGGGCGTCCAACTCGATCAGGCCATCGGTGGCCATCGTCTCCAATTGCGGCCATAGCTCGGCGAAGTAGCCGCGAAAGTCGATGTTGTACGCCTGTTCGATCGCCTCGAACCCCAGGCTGAAATTGCAGATCAACTGCTGGATCACTTCCCGTCGCAGACGATCGTCGGTGGTGCAGACCAAACCACGGCTGGTTGCCAGTTGTGCGCCCGCCAAGGCGTTCTGGTAGTGGGTGAGGTCGCTGCTGTTCTGGCAATACAAGTCGCCAATCTGGCTGATCGCCGAAACGCCCAACCCAATCAGATCGCAATGCCCGTGGGTGGTATAGCCCTGGAAGTTGCGCTGCAGCTTGCCTTCCTCCTGGGCGATGGCCAGTTCGTCGTCCGGCAGGGCGAAGTGATCCATGCCGATATAGCGGTAACCGGCCTGGGTCAGTTGTTCAATGGTGGTTTGCAGCATCAGCAGTTTTTCGGCCGGCGAGGGCAGCTCGTCGGTGTTGATCCGCCGTTGGGGCATGAAACGTTCCGGCAGATGGGCGTAGTTGAATACGGACAAGCGGTCCGGCTGCAAGCGGATGACTTCTTCCACAGTGCGCGCAAAGTTCAGCGGTGATTGCTTGGGCAAGCCGTAGATCAAATCGATATTGATCGAGCGAAATTGCAGGGTACGTGCCGCATCGATCACTGCGCGGGTCTCTTCCAGGCTTTGCAGGCGATTGACCGCTCGTTGCACCTCGGGGTCAAGGTCTTGCAGGCCGATGCTTACGCGGTTGAAACCCAGCTCGCGCAGCAGGCCCATGGTGGCCCAGTCGGCTTCGCGAGGGTCGATTTCGATGCCATAGTCGCCCGAATCATCATCGAGCAAATTGAAATGCTGGCGCAGGCAATTCATCACCTGGCGCAGTTCGTCGTGGCTGAGAAAAGTCGGTGTGCCGCCGCCAAAGTGCAATTGCTCCACTGGCTGCTTCGGATCGAGGTGGCAGGCCACCAGCTGGATTTCCTGCTGCAGGCGCTGCAAGTAGGCCTGGGCGCGACCACGGTCCTTGGTGACCACCTTGTTGCAGGCGCAGTAGTAGCAAATGTTTGCGCAGAACGGTACGTGCACATACACCGATAACGGCCGTACCGCCTTGCGGCTTTCGCGCAGGGCATGGAGCAGGTCGAAGGTGCCGACCTGGCTGTCGAATTGGACGGCGGTAGGGTAGGACGTGTAGCGCGGCCCCGCCAAGTCGTAGCGGTGAATCAGATCTGTGTCCCAACGAATGGCGTCGAGCATGCGGGCGGTCCCCCGGATTGGCTAGTGGGCCGAGTCTAGGGGCAGGGCTGGCAAGGCATGTTGATTTGCATCAACGGGGAGCGGCGCTATGCCACAGGGGCTTTCAATGACCCATGAGCCAGTGCTGATGCGGGCCCGGCAAGGTCCAGATACCGAAGATGATCACCAACAGGCCGCCGGCCATGCGCACGCTGCGTTTACGCAAGAGCGCGGTGACACGCTCCGCCGCCAGCCCGGTGGCCAGCAGCACCGGCCAGGTGCCGAGGCCGAACGCGAGCATCAGCAACGCGCTGTCCAGCGCATTGCCCTGGCTCGCGGCCCACAGCAGGGTGCTGTAGACCAACCCGCACGGCAACCAGCCCCACAGCGCGCCCAGCAGCAAGGCGCGCGGCAGGCTCGACACCGGCAGCAAACGGTTGGCAACAGGCTGTATATGCCGCCATAGGCCGCGTCCGAGACTTTCGATGCGGGTCAGGCCGCTCCACCAACCGGCCAGGTACAGGCCCATGCAAATCAGCAGTAACCCGGCGAGCACGCGCATGAACATCGCCGCCGGGCTGTTGGCCACCGCCCAGCCGGCCAGGCCAATCAGCAAGCCGGCCGTGGCATAGCTGAGGATGCGCCCCAGGTTGTACGCCAGCAGCAGGCGAAAGCGGCGGCTGCGTTGCTCCTTGGGGATCGCCAGGGTCAGGGCGCCCATCAGTCCGCCACACATGCCCAGGCAATGGCCGCCGCCCAGCAGGCCGAGGATCAGCGCCGAGACCAGCAGGGGCGCCAGCTCAAGCATGGGGTGGATCTTTGGGCGGTTGTTCGGGGCTGTTGGCTTGGTCGATGGCGGCCAGGTGGTTCGGGTCCTGGTCGTCGAACAACACGCTGTGGGCGGGGCCATCGAGATCCTCGTACTGGCCGCTGTCCACGGCCCAGAAGAAGATGTAGATCGCCACACCCACTAACAGCAGCGCCGCCGGTATCATCACGTATAGAGCTGGCATCTGCACTCCATGCCCACGCGGCTCAGGCCGGCAGCGGGCGGGTTATCAAGGTGGTGCCGGTGGCTGGCGCGCTCGGCAGGCGAGTCAGGCGCAAGGCGTTGAGCACCACGGTCAATGAGCTGAGGGACATGCCGATCGCCGCCCAGATTGGGGTGATCCAGCCCAGGGCGGCAAACGGCAGCATAAGGCCATTGTACAGCCCGGCCCACAGCAGGTTCTCAATGATCACTCGACGGGTGCGCCGCGCCAGGCTGAAGGCCTGCACCAATGCCTCCAGGCGGTTGGACAACAGCACCGCGTCGGCGCTGGTTTTCGCCAGATCAGTGGCCGAGCCCATGGCCACGCTGATATCGGCGGCGGCCAGCACTGGCACATCATTGACGCCATCGCCCAGCATCAGCACTTTGCGGCCTTGCCTGTGCAGGTTTTGCAGCACCTGCAACTTGTCATCAGGGCGCAGGCCGCCGTGGGCTTCGTCGATGCCCAGTTCAAGGGCGACACTGGCGACCATCGGTGAGCTGTCGCCCGAGAGCAGCAGCGTACTCCAGCCGCGTGCCTTGCACGCTGCGAGCAGGGCAGGGGCGTCGCTGCGCAGGCGGTCGTCGAGTACGAACCAGGCGAGGGCGCCGCTGTTGTCACCCAACAGCAGCCATTGCCCGGCTTCGTCCGGTGAGGCGGGAATCGCGCAGCCACTGAGTTCGCAGACAAAACCCGGTTGGCCAATACGCAACAGGCGGTCCCCCACCCGACCCTCCAGGCCCAGGCCAGGGGTGCTCAACACTTCATCAGCGGCCAGTGGCGCACGCCCAAAGGCACGAGCAATCGGGTGTTCCGAGCGGTTCTCCAGGGCGGCGGCGAGGCCCAGGCACTGGTCGCTGTCCAGCGCGCCCAGGGGCTGGATGGCGCGCAACGCCAGGCGTCCTTCGGTGAGGGTGCCGGTCTTGTCGAAAATCACCGTGTCGATCTGGTTCAGGCCTTCAAGCACATGGCCGCGGGTCAGTAGCAACCCCAGGGTGTGCAAGGTGCCGGTGGCAGCGGTCAGGGCGGTTGGGGTGGCCAGGGACAGTGCACACGGGCAAGTCGCCACCAGCATCGCCAACACAATCCAGAATGCGCGTGACGGGTCCAGTTCCCACCACAGCAGGCCGATCAGCACGGCGGCGATCAGCGAGCAGAGCAGGAACCACTGCGCGGCACGGTCGGCGATTTGCGCCAGGCGTGGTTTCTCGGCCTGGGCGCGCTCCAGCAGGCGCACAATGGCGGACAGACGCGTGTCGTGGCCCAGGGCGCGCACCTCGACCGTCAGTGCGCCCTCGACATTCAGCGTGCCAGCCGTAACGCTGTCGCCGATCCGCCGCGGCTGTGGCAGGTACTCGCCGGTCAGCAGGGATTCATCGATGCTGGATTGGCCGTCGAGGATCACGCCATCCGCCGGCAGCACCGCGCCGGGATGCACCAGGACACGATCACCCAATGCCAGTTCACTGAGCAGGATGCGTTCGCTCTGACCATCACCTTGGAGGCGCAAGCAGGAGGCGGGCAACAGGTTGACCAATTGAGCGGTGGCCGCTGCGGTGCGCTCCCGGGCGCGGCGCTCAAGGTAACGCCCGGCCAGCAGGAACAGCGCAAACATGCCCACGGCATCGAAATACAATTCGCCCACGCCAGTGATCGCGGTCCAGATGCCCGCCAGGTACGCACCGCCAATTGCCAGGGATACCGATACGTCCATGGTCAGGTGTCGCGTGCGTATGTCACGCAGCGCCCCTTTGAAGAACGGTGCGCAGCTATAGAACACGATGGGGGTGGTGAGAAACATCGCAACCCAGCGCAGGATCACGTGCAACTCCGGGCTCAGGTCGATATTGAATTCCGGCCAGGTCGCCATGGTTGCCATCATCGCCTGGAACCACAGCAAGCCGGCAACCCCCAGTTGACGCAGGGCCAGGCGATTTTCGCTGGCCAATTGTTCGGCGGCGCGGTCGGCCTGGTAGGGGTGGGCGGCGTAGCCGATATGGCGCAGTTCGCTGAGCAGTTGGCTCAACGGCAGTTGCCCATCGGCCCAGCGCACGTGCAAGCGATGGTTGGACAGGTTCAGCCGCGCCTCGGCCACCGCGGGCAGGCTGCGCAGGTGTTTCTCGATCAACCAGCCGCAGGCGGCGCAGCTGATGCCTTCCATCAACAGGGTGGTTTCGGCCAAGTCGCCTTGATGGCGCACAAAGGGTTTTTGCACATCGGCGCGGTCGTACAGCGCCAGCTCATCCACCAGTTGCACCGGGAGCGCCTCAGGGTTGGCCGAGGCTTCGCTGCGGTGCTGGTAATAGCTTTCCAGCCCACCGGCCACAATCGCTTCGGCCACGGCCTGACAGCCGGGGCAGCAGAGTTCGCGGCGTTCGCCGAGGATCCGGGCGGTGAACCGGCTGCCGGATGGGACGGGCAGGGCGCAGTGGTAGCAGGGGATTGGGCTGGTCATGGGCGCTGCTATTTTTTCAGGTCTTCGGCACCCTGCAATGGTTCGTCACCCAACAGCAAGTCTTTGTCGTGGCTGACCTCTTCTTCCTCGAACATCCTCCAGGTGTTGCTGCCTTCCACGCCAAGCAGTTCCACGAAACGCCGGCCTTCGACCTTGTCGGTGACCTGGCCGATGTAGCGGCCCTGCTCGCTATCACTGCGGGCCAGGACGATCTTGCGATCCTTCTCCGGCTGGGTCGGGGAAATCAGGTTCAGTTCCAGGGTTGCAGGGCCGCTGTTACCGGTCAGGTGCAACTCGACTTCGCCGGTCAGTTCATCCAGGTGCAACTTGGCACGCAGTTGCAGCGTCTGGGCCAGGCGTTCACGGTCCAGGGAGCGGTTGATGCCTTTGCCGGCCTCGTAGTAATTGTCGTTGACCAGGTTGTCCGGGTTGTTGACCGCGATGGTCACCATGGACAGGGTCAGCGTCACCGAGCAGGCCAGGATCGCGATGATGATCCAGGGCCAGAGGTGCTTGTACCAAGGGCTTGCAGCAGTGGTTGCGGGCATTCTTGTGTTCCCTGTTTAACGAACTTGTGGGCCGATGAATCGGCTCTTGGCTTCAATATGAACGCTGGTGTCATCGGCATCTTTGAGGATGAAAGTCACCTCGTTGGTGCTCGACGGCAGTTGCTCCGGCGCACTCGACAACTCCACCGGCATACTGACGATATCGCCGGCGGCCACCTTGATTTCGCGTCGCCCCTGCAACTTGAGGTCCGGCAGGCCGGCGGCGTCGAGCACGTAGGTGTGGTCGTGCTGGTCCTTGTTCATGATCTTCAGGCTGTAGACGTTTTCGATGCGCCCTTCGGCGTTTTCCCGGTACAGCACGCGGTCCTTGCTGACATCGAAACCCACCAGCGAGCGCATGAAGAATGCGCCGACCAGCAAGCCGATCATGGTCAGCAGCACCAGCGCATAGCCGATCAGCCGTGGGCGTAACTTATGGGTCTTCTGACCGGACAGATTGTGCTCGGTGGTATAGCTGATCAGGCCGCGTGGGTAGTCCATCTTGTCCATGATGTTATCGCAGGCATCGATACAGGCGGCGCAGCCGATGCACTCGATTTGCAGGCCGTCGCGGATATCGATGCCGGTCGGGCACACCTGCACGCACATGGTGCAATCGATGCAGTCTCCCAGGCCCTGGGCCTTGTAGTCGACGCCCTTTTTACGCGGGCCGCGCACTTCGCCACGGCGCGGGTCATATGAAACGATCAGGGTGTCTTTGTCGAACATTACGCTCTGGAAGCGCGCGTAAGGGCACATGTAGATACACACCTGCTCGCGCAGCCAGCCGGCGTTGCCGTAGGTGGCGAGGGTGAAGAAGCCGACCCAGAAATACGACCAGCCGTCGGCCTGGCCGGTGAAGAAATCGAACACCAGCTCGCGGATCGGCGAAAAGTAGCCGACGAAGGTCATGCCGGTGGCGAAACCGATCAACAGCCACAGCGTGTGTTTGCTGAACTTGCGCAGGAACTTGTTGGCGCCCATGGGCGCCTTGTCCAGCTTGATGCGCTGGTTGCGGTCGCCTTCGGTGACCTTTTCGCACCACATGAAGATCCACGTCCACACGCTTTGCGGGCAGGTATAGCCGCACCACACCCGTCCGGCGTACACGGTGATAAAGAACAGGCCAAAGGCCGCAACAATGAGAATGCCCGAGAGCAGGATGAAATCCTGGGGCCAAAAGGTGGCGCCAAAAATGAAGAACTTACGCTCCGGCAGGTTCCACCACACCGCCTGGTGGCCGCCCCAGTTCAGCCACACGGTGCCGAAGTAAAGCAGGAACAGGCCGGCGCCACCGAGCATGCGCAAATTGCGGAACAGGCCGGTGAAGGCACGGGTATAGATTTTCTCTCGCGAGGCGTAGAGGTCGACGCTATTGCTCGCGTTTTTGGCAGGCGGGGTAACGTCATGTACCGGTATCTGGTTGCTCATCATTGCATCCCACGGCGGTGGAGATTTGCCTCGGCCAGTACGTGCCAGCCAGGGTCAAATGGGGGGTGTTGCAGTGGCCTAATGATACGCCCCCGATGTTGTGCAAAGGGTGCGACCTTTGGTCGCGTTGGGAGAAATCAAATGATGGTGTACGTGACCTGGATCAATTGACTTGTGAAGTATGGACGGTTTTTGCTCGCAAGACGGTCATTCGTCCCATGGATTGATCAGCGCAACGCCGCTGGACTTGAAGTCGCTGACGTTGCGTGTGACCACGGTAAGCCCATGAACCAGAGCGGTTGCGGCAATCAACGAGTCACTTTCGTTGGCGCGGTCTGGAACATGCAAGTGCGCGCAACGCAACGCGACGGCCGCATCGACGGGCAGGATTCTGGCATCAAAGGCGGGCATTACGTGGCGTTTGAGCCAGGCCCTCAATACCTTCCCCTGAGCCGGGTCTCGCCGTTCGATGCGCAGAACGCCGGTTTCCAGTTCCTTTAGCGTGATCGCCGAAATAAACATACGCGGCGCAATCACGCTTTTCGCCCAGGCAACGACATTTGCATCAGCCTGAGGTTTACGCAGTTCAGAAATTACATTGGTGTCGAGTAGATACATCAAGAAAGGTCCACGGGTCGATGAATGATCACGGCACGTTCGGTTTCGAAGTCGATATCGGCCGCTTCCGGCATCACCAGCAGGTCAACGATGTCGGCATTCAGACCTGTGAGTTTCTGGTAGTCCTCAATGCTTAGCAGTACATGGGCAGGCTTGCCGCGATCGGTGATGAAAACCGGGCCGTTGCGCGTGGCTTTTTTGGCGCCACTTGTGTCTTGGTTGAATTCTCGGCTGGAAATTGTCGTGATGGTCATGGGGTAACCCCCTTCGTTAGGCTTAATGTAGTTACGTTACTACTTAGGCATGGCGCGTGGCAAGTTCGAGGTATGAGCGGTAATGAATGACAGTCTTGAACGGCCAAGGGGAGCCAGAAACAAAAAAGCCCCGCCAGTTTTCGCTGGGCGGGGCTTTTTTATGGGCGAGGATTTACTGCTCTTCTGCCTTCTTGTCCCCATGGGACAAGCTGTAAACATACGCAGCCAGCAAATGCACCTTGTCATTGCCTTGCAGTTGCTCTTGCGCGGGCATCTGGCCCTGGCGGCCATAACGGATAGTCTGTTGCAGTTGCGCAAAGCTTGAACCGTAGATGAATGCGCCTGGATGCGTCAGGTCGGGCGCGCCCATGGCTGGCGTGCCTTTACCGGTCGGGCCGTGGCAGGCCACGCAGTTGGCGGCGAAAAGTTTCTCGCCGTTGGCGACGTCGGCCTTGGCGCCTTCGGGCAGTTTGCGGCCATCGAGTTGGGTCACCACAAAGCCTGCTACGTCAGCTACGCCTTGCTCGCCGATGACTTCGGCCCAGCCTGGCATCACTGCGTGGCGGCCTTTCATGATGGTTTCCTTGATGGTGTTGGGCTCGCCGCCCCAGCGCCAGTCAGCGTCGGTCAGGTTAGGGAAACCGTAGGCGCCCTTGGCGTCGGAGCCGTGGCACACCGAGCAGTTGGAGGCAAACAGGCGGCCGCCCATCTTCAGGGCTTGCGGGTCCTTGGCCACCTCTTCAATGGGCATCGATGCGAATTTGGCGAAGATCGGCCCGAACTTGGCTTCCGATCTGGCCATTTCCTTTTCCCATTCGTGCACGCCGGTCCAGCCGGTCTGGCCGTTGGCAAAGGCGGTTTGCTTGTCGTTGTCCAGGTAGTTATAGCCCGGCAGCAAGCCTTTCCAGTTACCCAGGCCGGGGTAGAGCACCAGGTAGCCGAGGGCGAAGACGATGGTGCCGACAAACAGCATGAACCACCATTTGGGCAGTGGGTTGTCGTACTCCTCGATGCCATCGAACGAGTGGCCGACGGTCTCGTCCGTCTGCTCGGTGCGCTGGCCCTTGCGGGTCGACAGCAGCAGCCAGGTCAGGGCGAAGATGGTACCCAGACTGAGGACTGTGACGTACAGACTCCAGAACGTAGTCATTCTTTGTTACTCCTAGAAGCTTGCTCGACGTGCTTGATGGCTTCGGGATCATCTGCAAAGGGCAGCATGGTCGCGTCGTCAAACTCCGACTTGCGCCGCGGGCTGAACACCCACAGCGCCAGGCCGACAAAGGCCACCATCACCACAACGGTGCCCAGGCCACGAATCATCCCGATATCCATGTAGGTCACCGTTTGCTTTTGATGATGGTGCCAAGGCCCTGCAGGTAGGCCACCAGTGCGTCCATTTCGGTCTTGCCCTTCACAGCGGCCGCTGCACCGGCGATGTCTTCGTCGGTGTAGGGCACGCCCAGGGTGCGCAAGACTTCCATCTTCTTCGCGGTGTCCTTGCCGTCGAGCTTGTTTTCCACGAGGAACGGGTACGCCGGCATTTTCGACTCCGGCACCACGTTGCGCGGGTTGTACAAGTGCGCACGCTGCCAGTCATCGGAGTAACGCCCGCCGACCCGGGCCAGGTCCGGGCCGGTGCGCTTGGAACCCCACAGGAACGGGTGGTCCCACACGCTTTCACCGGCGACCGAATAGTGGCCGTAGCGTTCGGTTTCGGCACGGAACGGGCGAATCATCTGCGAGTGGCAGCCCACGCAACCGTTGGCGATGTAGACGTCGCGGCCTTCCAGTTCAAGGGCGGTACGCGGCTTCATGCCTTCGACCGGCTTGTTGGTCACGTCCTGGAAAAACAGCGGCACGATCTGGGTCAGGCCGCCGATACTCACGGCAATGACCATGAAGAAGGCCAGCAGGCCGATATTCTTCTCGACTACTTCATGCTTCATCAGTGAGCTCCCACAACGGCGATCTTGGCGGCGGCTTCAGCTTGCGCCGGGTCGGAGGCACGCACGGTGCGCCAGACGTTGTAGGCCATCAACAACATGCCGCTGGCAAAGAATGCACCGCCCAGGGCACGCACGATAAAGCCCGGGTGGCTGGCTTGCAGCGCTTCGACGAAGGAGTAGGTGAGGGTGCCGTCATCATTGATCGCACGCCACATCAGGCCCTGGGTGATGCCGTTGACCCACATCGAAGCGATGTAGAGCACGGTGCCGATGGTCGCCAGCCAGAAGTGCGCATTGATCAGCCCGACGCTGTGCATCTGAGCGCGGCCGAACAGTTTGGGGATCATGTGGTACAGCGCGCCGATGGAGATCATCGCCACCCAGCCCAGAGCCCCGGCGTGTACGTGGCCGATGGTCCAGTCGGTGTAGTGGGACAGCGAGTTGACGGTCTTGATCGCCATCATCGGGCCTTCGAAGGTCGACATGCCGTAGAACGCCAAAGACACCACCAAGAACCGCAGGATGGGGTCGGTGCGCAGCTTATGCCAGGCGCCCGAGAGCGTCATCATGCCGTTGATCATGCCGCCCCAGCTTGGCGCCAACAGGATGATCGACATCGCCATGCCCAGGGACTGTGCCCAATCCGGCAGGGCGGTGTAGTGCAAGTGGTGAGGGCCGGCCCAGATGTACAGGGTGATCAGCGCCCAGAAGTGCACGATGGACAGGCGATAAGAGTAGATCGGGCGCTCGGCCTGCTTGGGCACGAAGTAGTACATCATCCCCAGAAAGCCCGTGGTGAGGAAGAAGCCTACGGCGTTGTGGCCATACCACCACTGGATCATCGCGTCCGTTGCGCCGGAATAGGCCGAGTAGGACTTGAACAGGTTCACCGGCAAGGAGGCGTGGTTGACGATGTGCAGCATCGCCGTGACCACGATAAAGGCCCCGTAGAACCAGTTGCCCACGTAGATGTGCTTGGTCTTGCGCTTGACGATGGTGCCGAAGAACACCAGGCCGTAGGTCACCCACACAATGGCAAGCAAAATGGCGATCGGCCATTCCAGCTCGGCGTATTCCTTGGTGGTGGTGTAGCCCAGGGGCAAGCTGATGATGGCGCCGACGATGACCGCCTGCCAGCCCCAGAAAGTGAAGGCGGCCAGGCCATCGGAGATCAGTCGCGTCTGGCAGGTGCGCTGCACGACATAGTAGGAGGTGGCAAACAGTGCACATCCGCCGAAGGCGAAGATCACCAGGTTGGTGTGCAGCGGGCGCAAACGACCGAAGGTCGTCCAGGGCAGGTCGAAATTCAATTGCGGCCAGACCAGTTGCGAGGCGATGAACACCCCGAGCCCCATGCCAAGGATCCCCCAGACCACCGTCATGATGGCGAACTGGCGGACTACCTTATAGTTATAAGCAGTCGGACTGATTGCTGTGCTCATTCTAAGGTTCCACGGTTTAGGTTTTTTTATAGGTAAAATCGGTCGCAAGTATGTAGAAAGCGAGGGGCCATTGCAACGCAATGGCTGACCTGTATCAATGCGTTCCACGCCAGATTCTGCGCCCTTTCCATGTTTGGCGTAAGGATTAAATCCGAAATAGAAAGCTGATCAAGTGGACAGGAATTTTAGGGAGCGCAACGGATACCGTCGCCTACGCCAGAATTGCTCCACTGTGGGAACAAGCGTAGACCCGAATGGGAGGGGGGGAAAGTTGGGTGTTGCGAGGGTGCGACACTTGGTCGCGACTTATGCCTGTGGCGAGGGAGCTTGCTCCCGCTGGGCTTCGCAGCGGCCCCAAAATCTTGGGAGCGCTTCGCACTCCAGCGGGAGCAAGCTCCCTCGCCACAGGTAGAGCTTTTACTGCGGTTGGCTGTCTGGCGTTGCACCATCAGTATTATGGGACAGGCTATACACGTACGCCGCCAGCAGATGCACCTTGTCATTACCCTGCAGCACTTCCTGGGCCGGCATCTGGCCCTGGCGACCATGGCGGATGGTCTGCTGCAACTGCGCCAGGCTGGTGCCGTAGATAAACCCGCTTGGTTCGGTCAGGTTCGGCGCGCCCATGGCTTCCACGCCGTGGCCTTGTGGGCCATGGCAAGCCACGCAGGTGGTGCTGAATGCGGCTTGGCCCGCGGCCAGGTCAGCGGTGTTGTCCGCCGGCAAGGGCAGCTTGGCCAGGTCGTGGCGCACATAGGCGGCGACGTTTTTCACCCCGTCCTCGCCCAGCACTTCACCCCAGGCCGGCATGGCCGCGTGGCGACCGGCCATGATGGTAGCCTTGATCGCTTCGGCCGAACCACCCCAGCGCCAGTTGTTGTCCGCCAGGTTGGGGAAGCCATAGGCGCCCTTGGCATCCGAACCGTGGCACACCGCGCAGTTGGAGGCGAACAGGCGGCCGCCCATCTTCAACGCTTGCGGGTCCTTGGCGACTTCTTCCACGGGCATCGCCGCGAACTTGGCGAAGATCGGCCCGAACCTGGCGTCGGCCTTGGCCATTTCCTTGTCCCATTCCTTGGTCTGGGTCCAGCCATCTTCATAGCCCGGCAGCACGCCTTTCCAGTTGCCCAGGCCCGGGTAGAGAATCAGGTAGCCGACGGCAAATACCAGCGTGCCGGCGAACAGCATGAACCACCACTGGGGCAGCGGGTTGTCGTACTCCTCGATACCGTCGAAGGCGTGGCCCATGGTCTGGTCGACGCTGCCCTTGGTTTCGCCCTTGCGGGTGCCGACCAACAGCCAGGTCAGGCCGATCAGGCTGCCGAGGGTCAATACGCAGATCCATGTACTCCAAAAAGTAGTCATGGCCGAGTGCTCCTTGTTACTGGCTCTGCTTGAGCGTCGGTTGGGGAGGGTTCATCGGCAAACGGCAGCATGGTCGCATCGTCAAACTCCGACTTGCGCCGTGGGCTGAACACCCACAGCGACAGGCCGATAAAGGCGATGGCGACCACCAGTGTGCCGAGGCCGCGGATGGTGCCCGCATCGAATTCAAATCCCATGGCTCACCTCTTGCTCTTGATGGCAGTGCCGAGCACTTGCAGGTAGGAAACCAGCGCGTCCATCTCGGTCTTGCCCTTGAGGCTGGCGACCGCGCCGTTGATGTCGTCGTCGGTGTACGGCACGCCGAGGGTGCGCATCACTTTCAATTTGGTCTCGGTGTGGCTGCTGTCGACGGCGGCGGTGACCAACCACGGATAGGCCGGCATTTTCGACTCCGGCACCACGTTGCGCGGGTTGTACAAATGCGCGCGGTGCCAGTCGTCCGAGTAGCGCGCGCCGACGCGGGCCAGGTCCGGCCCGGTGCGCTTGGAGCCCCACAGAAACGGGTGGTCCCACACGCTTTCGCCGGCCACCGAGTAGTGACCGTAGCGCTCGGTCTCGGCGCGGAACGGGCGGATCATCTGCGAGTGGCACTGCACGCAGCCTTCGCGGATGTAGATGTCGCGGCCCTCCAGCTGCAGCGCGGTGTAGGGCTTCATGCCTTCCACCGGCTTGTTGGTCACGTCCTGGAAGAACAGCGGGACGATCTGGGTCAGGCCGCCGATGCTCACGGCGAGCACCATCAGCAGCATCAGCAGGCCGACGTTTTTTTCAATCGTTTCGTGTTTCATCATCGACTCCTCAGGCCATCTGCGCTGCGGCGCTGATTTCGGCTGGCTGCGCCGAACGCACGGTGCGCCACGTGTTGTAAGCCATCAGCAACATGCCGGTGAGGAAGATCGCACCGCCCACCAGCCGCACGATGAAGCCAGGGTGGCTGGCCACCAGGGTTTCGACGAAGGAGTAGGTCAAGGTGCCGTCTTCGTTGACCGCACGCCACATCAGGCCCTGGGCGATGCCGTTGACCCACATCGAGGCGATGTAGAGCACGGTGCCGATGGTGGCCAGCCAGAAGTGCGCGTTGATCAGGCCGAGGCTGTACATCTGCTCGCGACCGAAGACTTTCGGGATCATGTGGTACAGCGCGCCGATGGAGATCATCGCTACCCAGCCCAGCGCCCCGGCGTGTACGTGGCCGATGGTCCAGTCGGTGTAGTGGGAGAGAGCGTTGACGGTCTTGATCGCCATCATCGGACCTTCGAAGGTCGACATGCCGTAGAAGGCCAGGGACACAACGAGGAAGCGCAGGATCGGGTCGCTGCGCAACTTATGCCAGGCACCCGAGAGGGTCATCATGCCGTTGATCATGCCGCCCCAGCTTGGCGCCAGCAGCACCAGTGACATCACCATGCCCAGGGACTGCGCCCAGTCCGGCAAGGCGGTGTAGTGCAAGTGGTGAGGGCCGGCCCAGATGTACAGGGTGATCAGCGCCCAGAAGTGCACGATCGACAAGCGATAGGAATACACCGGACGCTCGGCCTGCTTGGGTACGAAGTAGTACATCATCCCCAGGAAGCCTGCGGTGAGGAAAAAGCCTACCGCGTTATGCCCATACCACCACTGCACCATGGCATCCGTCGCACCGCCGTACAGCGAGTAGGACTTGGTCAGGCTGACCGGGATTTCCAGGTTATTGACGATATGCAGGATGGCCACGGTGATGATGAACGCACCGAAGAACCAGTTACCGACGTAGATGTGCTTGGTCTTGCGCTTCATGATCGTGCCGAAGAACACGATGGCATAGGCGACCCAGACGATGGTGATCAGGATATCGATCGGCCATTCCAGCTCGGCGTATTCCTTGGAACTGGTGTAGCCCAGCGGCAGGCTGATTGCGGCCAGCAAAATCACCAGCTGCCAGCCCCAGAAGCAGAACGCGGCCACTTTTGGCGCGAACAGCTGAGTCTGGCAGGTACGTTGTACCGAGTAGAAGGAGCTGGCGAACAGCGCGCAGCCACCGAAGGCGAAAATCACCGCATTGGTGTGCAACGGGCGCAGGCGGCCGAAGCTGGTCCAGGGTAAATCGAAGTTGAGCGCAGGCCAAACCAATTGGGCGGCGAGAAAAACCCCGAGCCCCATGCCGACGATGCCCCACACCACCGTCATAATGGCGAATTGGCGGACCACCTTGTAGTTATAGGCGGTACTTAAAGTAGTGTTCATGGTTCCCCATCCACGGTTCAACCCAAGCAAGTGCGGCACTTGGGCTGGAGTTATAGGCAGACTAAAAAGCGAGGCAAGCATGGGCAAAGAGCACAAGGCCAGTATTGACGGGGATCAATGGGCGCAGTGTGTGCGTGAACGCGGCTGGCTGTGGGATGTCGCCACGGGCACGGCTTCGGGCGAGCCGGTCACGCTGATCCTGGCCCACGGCGCCGGGGCACCGATGGACTCGGCGTTCATGAACGACATGGCGGCACGCCTTGCCGGGCATGGCGTGAGCGTGGTGCGCTTCGAGTTCCCGTACATGGCCCAGCGCCGTATGGATGGCGGCAAGCGCCCGCCGAATCCGGCGCCGAAACTGCTGGAGTGCTGGCGCGAGGTGTATGGCGAGGTGCGACGTCATGTCGCTGGGAAACTGGCAGTTGGCGGCAAGTCCATGGGTGGGCGGATGGCCAGTTTACTGGCCGATGAACTGGGCGCCGATGGGTTGGTGTGCCTGGGCTATCCGTTCTATGCGGTGGGCAAGCCAGAGAAACCCCGGGTGGAGCACTTGGCTGCGCTTACGACGCCAACGTTGATTGTGCAGGGCGAGCGTGATGCCTTGGGCAATCGGGCAGCGGTGCAGGATTATGAGTTGTCAGAGAGTATTGAAGTGATGTGGTTGGTGGCGGGCGATCATGACTTGAAGCCGTTGAAGGCTTCGGGGTTCAGCCATGAGCAGCACTTGGAGGCGGCGGCGGTGCAGGTGGCTGAGTTTCTCAGGGCCTGTTAGGGCCCTATCGGGGGCAAGCCAGCTCCCACATTGGACTGGGTTCACCTATTTCTATCGGTGAATACCGTCCAGTGTGGGAGCTGGCTTGCCTGCGATAGCGGTTTATCGGTTAAAACGCTCCACCAGCGAGTACTGGGTATTGGCGGTATGCGTCAACTCCTCACTCAACTGCGCCGAGTTCATCGCCTGCTCTGAAGTCTGATCCGCCAACAGCGCGATGGTGCTGATATTGCGGCTGATCTCCTCGGCCACGGCGCTTTGCTCTTCGGTAGCAGCGGCAATCTGGGTGGTCATGTCGGTGATATTGGCCACCGCCTCACTGATGCCCACCAACGCCTGATCCGCTTCCATCACCCGCGCTACACCCTCTTCAGCCTGGCGATGCCCGGCGTCCATGGTTTGCACAGCCGCAGCCGCCGTGTGTTGCAGCTTGGCGATCAGGGTATGGATCTGCCCGGTGGATTCGGCCGTACGCTGCGCCAGTTGGCGCACTTCATCGGCGACCACCGCAAATCCACGGCCCATCTCACCGGCACGCGCGGCTTCGATAGCGGCATTGAGCGCCAGCAGGTTGGTCTGGTCGGCGATGCCTTTGATCACATCGACCACGCCGCCGATTTCATCGCTGTCCTTGGCCAGTTGAGTGACGGTCACGCCCGTCTCGCCCACGGCCACCGACAGTCGCTGGATCGCCTCGCGGGTTTCCCCGGCGATATCGCGGCCGCGACCGGTCAGGCGGTTGGCTTCCTGGGTGGCATCGGCGGTGCGCTGCACATGGCTGGCGACTTCCTGGGTGGTCGCGGCCATCTGGTTGACGGCGGTGGCCACCTGTTCGGTTTCCACGCGCTGACGTTCCAGGCCGCTGGAGCTGCTGTGCGCCAGGGTGTTGGACTGCGCCGCTTGGTCGTTGAGGTGCTCGGCGGTGTCCTGCAGACGGGTCAGGCAGGTCTTCAGGCGCGCTTCCTGGCTGAGGATCGACATTTCCAGTCGGGCCTGGGCGCCACGGCTGTCGGTGTACATCTGCGCGATCAACGGATCGGAGGTGGTCTGCTCGGCCAGCCGCAGCAAGCGCTTGAGGCCGCGCTGCTGCCAGCTCAGGCCCAGCAGGCCCAACGGCACCGATAGCGCCGCAGCCAGGGCAAAGCCCCACTGGGAGGTGAGGGTGGCGCCGATCATGAAGCTCAGTTGGCTGACCAGGATAAACGGCAGCCAGTCCTGTAGCACCGGCAGCCATTTGTCGCGCTGGGGGATGGCCGACTTGCCCTGGTTGATGCGTTGATAGAGCGCCTCGGCCCGGCGGATCTGCTCGGCGGTGGGCTTGATGCGCACCGATTCGTAGCCGATCACCTGATTGCCGTCGAACACCGGAGTCACATAGGCGTTAACCCAGTAATGGTCACCGGTCTTGCAGCGATTCTTGACAATGCCCATCCATGGCAAGCCTTGTTTGAGCGTGGACCACATGTGCGCGAACACGGCCGAGGGCACATCCGGGTGGCGCACCAGGTTGTGCGGGGCACGGATCAGTTCGTCGCGGGTGAACCCACTGATTTCGACAAACGCGTCGTTGCAGTAGGTAATGACACCCTTGGCATCTGTGGTGGAGATCAACCGTTGCTGAGCGGGGAAGGTACGTTCGCGCTGGGTAACGGGTTGGTTATTACGCATGATTGTTCAATCCGCAAGGCTTTCAGGGGGTATCGGCCATGGCGGGCATTTATTTAACTTATTTTTGCAACAATCCTGGGAGCAGTGGGCTGGCTGTGGTGAGGGAGCAAGCTCCCTCGCCACAACAACTCGCTCCTACAGCAAGAAAGGCTCAGCCGGCCAGCATCGGGTAGGTGAACAGCCCGAAGTGCAGCAGATTCAAGCCAAAGTGCGTGGCAATCGCTGCGCCGAGCCCGCCAAAGCGATACGCCAGGCCGTAACCGACCCCGGCAATACTCGCCAGCATTACCCATTGCCAACCCGCACCAAAATGCGCCAGGCCGAATAACAGCGAGGCCAGCAGCAGCGCGAGGTTCTCGCCGTAGGGCAGGTGTTTGAAGCGCTGGCTCAGGCCGCCCTGAACATAGCCACGAAACAGTGCTTCTTCCACCAGCGTCACCAGCAGCAGGTTATTGAGTACCCACAGCCATGCCTGGTCCGGCCATTTGGGGGCCCAACTGATCATCCCCATCAGGGCCGCGCCACCCAGGGCAGCGATGGCGGTCAGGGTCAGTGCCAGGGCGGTGACGCAGATCGACAGGCGCAATGAACGTCGCGCCACAATCCACGGGCAGGCCAGCAACAGCCAGAAGCCGATCAGGGGTTTGTCCTGGTTCAGGTACATCGAGAAGGGCACTGAGTCCGGGGTAAAACGCTGGGGTGCAATACCTCGGCCATTGTAGAAACCCGGCAGCCAGTGCATCGCTAGCCCCAGGGCCAGGACGATAAACAAGCCGTGGCCCAGGTAGCGTGCCCAAGGAGTGCGTTGCTGGCGTACGGCGTAGCCGGCCACCAGCAACAGCGCCACTGACACCGCCGCCAGTATGCCCAGTTGGCCGTAGATCAAGGCCGTGACATAGCCAATGCAAAGTAGTGTGAGGTACAGCCAGGGCAGAGCAATCATGTGAAATCCTTAACAAAAACCGGGCGGCATTATAGCGAGTGGTCTGGTTCGAGGGCATGAAAACGCCTCCACGTACGAGGCAAGGGGGAAAGGATTGCAAAGTATGTTTGCGGCTGGTTATAGTCGTCGCGTCTTTCTCCCTTCAAAAAGATCAGCACATGCCAGCTTCCCAGCGCATAGCGGTAGTCGATTCAGCGGTCAACGCTGTGGTCGTGCCGTGCGGCGCAAAGCAGCCTGCGCAGATCAGTCACTACCCCCCACCTGTCAGTAGCACGCCGGTGTACGCAGTCGTATCACCGCCGGGCGTTGGCATTTCGGGCTGATCAGCTGTTTGCTGTTCCCCTGTGCCTGCCTGAAAAAAACCTACTGAAATTCAGTCCTTACTGAATCGGCTTTTTTGCCTGATAACAGGTGGTAACTCATGTCTGTTCTTTCGAAACAATCCGTGGCCGCGGCGGCCTCGACGAGCTTGTTTGTCTTGCTGTGGAGCAGCGGGGCGATCTTCTCCAAGTTGGGCCTGGCCCATGCTTCGCCCTTTGCCTTTCTGCTGATCCGCTTTGCCATCGCCCTGATGGGGTTGGTGGTGCTGGTGCCGATCCTCAAGTTGAAGCTGCCACGTCCCGGCAAGCCCATGCTGTATGCGGCGGCGACGGGCCTGGTGTTGTTGGGGGCCTACCAGATTTTCTATCTGCTGGCCCTGGACCTCAAAGTCACCCCCGGGGTGATGGCGACCATCATGGGCGTCCAGCCGATCCTCACCGTGGTGCTGATGGAGCGTCAGCGCTCGTTACGCCGGCTGTTCGGCCTGGGGTTGGGCCTGGCCGGGTTGATCATGGTGGTGTACCAGGGCATCGGGCTGGCGGGCATGTCCCTGGCCGGGATGCTGTTCGGGCTGCTGGCGCTGGCGAGCATGACGTTTGGCTCGATCATGCAAAAGCGCATCACCGACAACCCCTTGGGCACGTTGCCGTTGCAATACCTGGCCGGGATGCTGTTGTGTGCGGTGTTCGTGCCGTTCCAGCCCTTCCATTTCGAGCACAGTTGGGGCTTTTACCTGCCGGTGCTGTGGATGGGATTGGTGGTGTCAGTGCTGGCGACGCTGTTGCTGTATAGGCTGATCGCCCGCGGCAACCTGGTGAATGTCACCAGTTTGTTCTATCTGGTGCCAGCGGTGACGGCGGTAATGGACTACCTGATCTTCGGCAATCGCCTTGCGCTGTTAAGCGTGCTGGGAATGGCGTTGATCATCGTCGGCTTGGTGTTTGTATTCCGTAAACACTAAAACCTATCCCTGTAGGAGCAAAGCTTGCTGTGGCGAGCAAGCTTGCTTGCGCTGGGGGGCGAAGCACCCCCAGGAGCAAGGGCGCGCTCCTATAGTTTTTGCGGGCGCAGCACCAACCACAACGCCCCGGCAATCAGCACCCCGCCATACAGGTGAGCCATGGACAGCGGCTCATCCAACAGCAACGCCCCCCACAGCACGCCGAACGGCGGAATCATAAAGGTCACGGTCATCGACTTGACCGGGCCAATGGATGACAGCAGGCGGAAGTACAAAATGTAGGCGAACGCCGTACACACCAGCCCCAAGCCCAGCAGCGACGCCCACACCTGCCAGCCGCCCCAACTTGCCGGTGGATGGCTGATGGCGCTGTAGGCAAAGAGCGGCAATAGAAACAAGGTAGCGCCGAGCATACTGCCCAAGGCCGACAGGCGACTGTCCAGCCCGCCGCGCTGATCCAGCCAGCGTCGTGCCAGGAAACCGGCAAAACCGTAGCAGGTGGTCGCCAGCAGGCACGCCAACGCGCCCATCAACAATTGCAAATCAAAGGCCACTGGCCCCGCACGTGTGAGCACGGCGACGCCAAACAGCCCCAAGGCAACGCCCGCTATTTTCGACGGTGTCAGGCGCTCGCTGAAAAACAACCCGCCAATCAGCACGCCCATCAGCGGCGTGGTGGCGTTGAAAATCGCCGAATAACCCGCCGGCAGTACCTGCGCTGCCACTGAATACATGGTCGCCGGAATTCCGGAGTTGATCACCCCCAACAGCAAAACGGTCTTGAACTTGCCCTGGAAATCCCAGCTCACGCGCAGCATCGCCAGGATCACCAGCAACCCGGCGGCGGCAATCGACACGCGGAAAAACGCAGTCGGCACTGTGCCGATTTCCGGCGCAATGATGCGCATGAACAGGAAACTCGCGCCCCAGATGGCAGCCAGTCCCAGCAAGTAGAGGGTGTCAACAGGTCTCACGGAAAACTCCTACGCCAATCAGGCGGGGAGTGTTGCCCAGTGCTCAGGCCGACACAATCGCTAACTACGACGGCCCCTTAAAAATCCTCCTTCTCCTCCCAGCGTTCACTGGCTAAGCTCTGAGCTTCCCGCTACCCGTTCGAGGTTTCCCGCATGTCGCAGCCCGCCCTTGCTATCGCCCGGATGATCCTCGACGGTTTCGACGATTACCGTGAGCACTTTCGCCAGATCACCGATGGGGCCCGCGAGCGTTTCGAGAAGGCCCAGTGGCAGCAAGGGCAGGCGGCGTCTGCGGCACGCATCAACCTGTATGAAGAGAAAGTTGCCGAGGTCACTGCCCGCCTGCGCGCCGGTTTCGAAGCGAGTGCGTTGCAGGACATCGAGCTGTGGCCCTTGGTGAAAAGCGCGTATATCGGCCTGATCGACCTGCGCTTTGACGATGAGTTGTCCGAGACCTGGTACAACTCGATCTTCTGCGGCCTGTTCAGCCATGACCTGATCAGCGACGGCTGCATGTTCATCCACACCACCCGGCCGAGCCTGCGCCGGGCGCGGGCGGCGCAAACCCGGGTCTACACGCCGGCCGGTAAAATATCAGACATGCTGGCGCAGATTTTCTCTGACTACAGCTTCAGCGAGCCTTACGCCGACCTTCCTGCCGACCTGCGTCGCCTCGAAGCCCAACTGCGGGAAAACCTGCCGGATTGGGTATGCAAAGACCCGGACCTCAAGGTCGAGCTGTTTTCCTCCGTGCTCTACCGCAACAAAGGCGCCTATCTCGTAGGGCGCATTTATACCCGCGACGAACAGTGGCCGTTGGTCATCCCGTTGCTGCACCGCGAAGGGCGCGGCATCCAGATCGATGCGTTGATCACCGACGAAGCCGACGTGTCGATCATCTTCTCGTTCACCCGTTCCTATTTCATGGTCGACGTGCCGGTGCCTGCCGAATTCATCGGTTTTCTCAAGCGCATCCTGCCGGGCAAGCACATTGCCGAGCTGTACACCTCCATTGGTTTCTACAAGCACGGCAAGTCCGAATTCTACCGCGCACTCATCAACCACCTGGCCACCACCGACGACCAGTTCATCATGGCCCCCGGCGTGCGCGGCATGGTCATGAGCGTGTTCACGCTGCCGGGCTTCAACACCGTGTTCAAGATCATCAAGGACCGCTTTTCGCCGTCGAAAAACGTCAACCGTGCCACGGTGATCGAGAAGTACCGGCTGGTTAAGAGTGTCGACCGGGTAGGGCGCATGGCTGACACCCAGGAATTCGCCGACTTCCGTTTCCCCTTGAGCAAGTTCGAGCCCGAGTGCCTGGCCGAGCTGCTGGAAGTCGCGGCCGGCACGGTCGAAGTGGAAGGCGACAGCGTGCTGATCCGCCACTGCTGGACCGAGCGGCGCATGACCCCGCTCAACCTCTACCTCGACAACGCCAACCCCGCCCAGGTGCGCGAAGCCCTGGAAGACTACGGCCTGGCAATCAAGCAATTGGCGGCGGCGAATATCTTCCCCGGCGACATGCTGCTGAAAAACTTCGGCGTCACCCGTCATGGCCGCGTGGTGTTCTACGACTACGATGAAATCTGCTTTCTGACCGAAGCCAACTTCCGCCATATTCCCGCACCGCGCACCCCCGAGGACGAAATGGCCTCAGAGCCCTGGTACTCCATCGGCCCGCTGGACGTATTCCCCGAAGAGTTCCCGCCGTTCCTGTTTGCCGACGCTGGCCAGCGCAAGTTGTTCGACGAGCTGCATGGCGAGCTGTACAACGCCGATTACTGGAAGGGCCTGCAGGACGCGATTCGCGCCGGCAAGGTTATCGACGTATTCCCCTATCGCCGAAAGGACCCGCTGTAAGGCTTTCTCTTATGGGAGCAAGCCCCCTCCCACATGTTTGACCTGCCAGATAAGTCGATTTTCTGCCACACTTGCCGGCCGCGCATAACATAGATGACCGTCGAAGTAGCTGATGACTGACCAAGCACCCACCATCGACCAACTGCTCAAAACCCTCGATCACGCCATGCTCGCCGACCGCCACCGCTTGCGCCGGCAGTTGCTTGAGCTGCGCAAGAAACCCGATGAGGACAAGCTGGCGCAGTGGGTGGCGCGGATGCAGGCATCCTGTGCCCAGGTCACGGCGCGGCGCGCCAGCCTGCCGGTGATTCGCTACGACGACAGCCTGCCGATTGCCGCCAAGCGCGATGAGATCAAAGACGCGCTGCTCAAACACCAGGTGTTGATCATTGCCGGCGAGACCGGCTCGGGCAAGACCACCCAGTTGCCGAAAATCTGCCTGGAAATCGGCCGCGGCCAGTACGGCCTGATCGGCCACACCCAGCCGCGCCGGATCGCAGCGCGCAGCGTCGCCAGCCGTGTCGCTGAAGAGCTGGCCACGCCATTGGGCGCCTTGGTCGGCTATCAGGTGCGCTTCGAAGACCAGAGTGATTCCAACACCCTGATCAAACTGATGACCGACGGCATCCTGCTGGCCGAAACCCAGAACGACCGTTATCTGGAACGCTACGACACGATCATCGTCGACGAAGCCCATGAACGCAGCCTGAACATCGACTTCCTGCTCGGCTACCTCAAGACCCTGCTGCCGCGTCGCCCTGACCTGAAAGTCATCATCACCTCGGCGACCATCGACCTGGAGCGCTTTTCCAAGCACTTCGACGATGCGCCGATTGTCGAGGTCTCGGGCCGTACTTTCCCGGTGGACACCTGGTATCGCCCACTGACCCTGGAACAGGACGAAGAGGGCAACCGCGTCGAGGATGACTTGACCGTCGACCAGGCGATCCTCGCCACCCTCGATGAAATCGCCGCCTATGAGCGCAGCGAGCGACGCAGCCCCGGCGATGTGCTGGTGTTTCTGCCCGGAGAGCGCGAGATTCGTGATGCCGCCGACATGCTGCGCAAGGCCCAGCTCAAGCACACCGAGATTTTGCCGTTGTACGCACGGCTGTCACCGGCCGAGCAACAGCGCATTTTCCAATCCCACCCAGGCCGGCGCGTGGTACTGGCGACCAACGTTGCGGAAACCTCGCTGACGGTGCCGGGCATTCGCTATGTGATCGACAGCGGCACGGCGCGCATCAGCCGCTACAGCTACCGCGCCAAGGTGCAGCGCCTGCCGATCGAGGCGATCTCCCAGGCCAGCGCCAACCAGCGTAAAGGCCGTTGCGGCCGGGTTGAGCCGGGCATTTGCGTGCGCCTGTACAGCGAAGAAGATTTTATCGGGCGCCCGGAATTCACCGACCCGGAAATCCTGCGTACCAACCTCGCCGCCGTGATCCTGCAGATGCTGCACCTGCGCCTGGGCGAAATCACCGATTTCCCGTTTATCGAACCGCCAGATGGCAAGGCGATCAGCGACGGTTTCAACCTGCTGCAGGAACTCTCGGCGGTGGACCGTAACAGCCAACTCACGCCGTTGGGCCGCCAGCTTGCACGCTTGCCGGTGGACCCGCGCATGGGCCGCATGTTGCTCGAAGCGGCCAAGCTGGGCAGCTTGCAGGAAGTGCTGATCGTGGCCAGCGCCATGTCTATCCAGGACCCGCGCGAACGCCCACCGGAGCGTCAACAGGCCGCCGACCAGGCCCACGCTCAGTGGAAAGATCCGGATTCGGACTTCGCCGGGCTGGTCAACCTGTGGCGCGGCTTTGAAGAGCAGCGCCAGGAACTGACCGCCAGCCCGCTGCGCAACTGGTGTCGCAAGAACTTCCTCAACTACCTGCGCCTGCGCGAGTGGCGCGACTCCCATCGCCAGTTGAGCCTGATCTGCCGCGACATGCAGCTGAACATCAATAAAGAGCCTGCGGACTTCCCCAAACTGCACAAGGCGGTGCTGTCCGGCCTGCTCAGCCAGATCGGCCAGAAGACCGAAGACGGCGATTACCTCGGTGCGCGGCAGCGGCGTTTCTGGATCCACCCCTCGTCCGGTATCGGCAAGAAGCGCCCGCAATGGCTGATGACTGCCGAGCTGGTGGAAACCACCAAGCTCTATGCGCGCATGGTGGCGAAGATCGATGCCGACTGGATCGAGCCGCTGGCCGGGCACCTGATCAAGAAAAACCACTTCGAGCCCCATTGGGAGAAGAAGCGCGGCCAGGTGGTGGCGTTTGAGCAGATCACCCTGTTCGGGCTGATTGTGGTCGGGCGCCGGCCGGTGCATTACGGGCCGATTGACCCGGTGGTGTCTCGCGAGTTGTTTATTCGTGAGGGCCTGGTACGCGGCGAGATTCAGTCCCGGGCCAAGTGTCTGACGGCTAACCAGCAACTGCTGGAGCAACTTGACGAACTGGAAGCCAAGGCGCGCCGTCGCGACATCCTCGCCGACGAAGAAACCCTCTACGCGTTCTACGATGCGCGCCTGCCAGCGGAGATTCACCAGACCGCTACGTTCGACAGCTGGTACAAGGTCAACAGCCAGAAAGACCCGCACCTGCTGATCATGCGCGAAGAAGATGTGCTGGCCCGCCAGGCCAGTGAAGTCACCGCTGCGCATTATCCGGACACCTTGCACCTGGGTGACCTGGCGTTGGCCTTGAGCTACCACTTCGAACCCAACCACCCTCGCGATGGCGTCACCCTGCGTGTACCTGCGCCGTTGCTGCCGGCGTTGCCGGCCGAGCGCCTGGAGTGGCTGGTGCCGGGCGTGATCGAAGCCAAATGCATCGCGTTGGTACGCAACCTGCCCAAGGCATTGCGCAAGAACTTCGTGCCGGTGCCGGACTTCGTCAAGGCGGCGCTGCAACGCATCGAATTCGGCCAGGGCTCGCTGCCCCAGGCGCTGGGGCGCGAGTTGCTGCGCATGACCGGTGCGCGGGTCAGCGATGAAGCCTGGGCTGAAGCGGCGCAGCAGGTAGAAAGCCACCTGAAGATGAACCTGGAAGTGGTCGACGGCCAAGGCAAGTTCCTTGGCGAAGGCCGCGACCTGGCCGAACTGACCGCACGTTTTGCAGAGGCCAGCCAGGCCGCGTTGGCCGTACCGCAAACCGCGAAAAGCCAACAGCCGGTAGAAGCCAAGGTGTTCGCGGCGGTGGCTGAAAAGACCCAGCAAAACATCGCCGGCCTGTCGATGACGGTGTACCCGGCGCTGGTGGAAGAGAACGGCACGGTCAAGGAAGGGCGTTTCTCCACCGCCGCCGAAGCCGAGTTCCAGCATCGCCGCGCGTTGCAGCGCCTGCTGATGCAACAACTGGCGGAACCGGCGAAATTCCTGCGCGGCAAATTGCCGGGCCTGACCGAGCTGGGCTTGATGTACCGCGAACTGGGGCGTATCGACGCGTTGGTGGAAGACATTCTGCTGGCCAGCCTCGACACCTGTGTACTTGAGGGCGAAGAAAGCCTGCCGCGTGATGGCGCGGGCCTGGCTGCCCTGGCCGAGCGCAAGCGTGGCGGTTGGACCGAACACGCCGAGCGCCTGGCACGCCTGACCCTGGAGGTGCTGAAACTCTGGCACGGCCTGCAAAAGCGCTTCAAAGGCAAGATCGACCTGGCCCAGGCGGTGGCCTTGAATGATATCAAGCAGCAACTGAGCAACCTGGTGTACCCAGGTTTTGTGCGCGAAACCCCGGCGCAATGGTTCAAGGAGCTGCCGCGCTATCTCAAGGCTATTGAACTGCGCCTGGAAAAACTGCCGAGCCAGGTGCAAAAGGACCGCGTGTGGAGCAGCGAATTGGGCGGCCTGTGGGCTCAATACCAGAACCGCTTGAACAAGCACGCCCAGGAAGGCAAGCGTGACCCACAGTTGGAGCTGTACCGCTGGTGGCTGGAGGAATACCGGGTGTCGTTGTTTGCCCAGCAGTTGGGCACCAAGGTACCGATTTCCGATAAACGCTTGAGCAAGCAGTGGAGCCAGGTAGAGCCCTGAACCTTTCCCGGTTTCCCGATCCGGGCAGGGCCAAATGTGGGAGGGAGCAAGTCGAATCGTCGCACCGCCCCTCCCACATTCAAGGTGTTTGTCTGGCCTATAGCGCCAAATCTCCAGGGTTGTGGCAAACTTCGCGGTTACAAGATTGAATAAAGCGTCGCCAGTTTGATGCCTGCTGGACGGAATCAAACGACTTTAAGTTTGGTACGACGGTACCAATATCTTCTGCCTGACAGATTTAGAGGAACGACCGTGCATAACGTCGTCATCAGCGGCACTGGCCTGTACACCCCGGCCAACAGCATCTCCAACGAAGAGCTGGTGCAGTCTTTCAATGCCTATGTGCAACAGTTCAACGCAGACAACGCCGCCGCCATCGAGCGTGGCGAGGTGCAGGCGCTGACGGAGTCGAGCGCGGCATTCATCGAAAAGGCATCCGGCATCAAGAGCCGTTTTGTGATGGACAAGGACGGCATCCTCGATCCGCAGCGCATGGCGCCACGCCTGCCCGAGCGTAGCAACGACGAATGGTCGGTGCTCTGCCAGATGGCGGTCGGCGCCGCCGAACAAGCCCTGCAACGTGCCGGCAAGACCGCCGCCGACATTGATGGCGTGATCGTTGCCTGTTCCAACCTGCAACGTGCCTACCCGGCGATTGCCATTGAAGTCCAGGAAGCCTTGGGTATCCAGGGCTTCGGTTTTGACATGAACGTGGCGTGTTCTTCGGCCACCTTCGGCATCCAGAACGCGGCCAACAGTATCCAGTTGGGCCAGGCCCGGGCGATCCTGATGGTCAACCCGGAAGTCTGCACCGGCCACCTGAACTTCCGCGATCGCGACAGCCACTTCATCTTCGGTGACGCCGCCACTGCGGTGATCCTGGAACGCGCTGACCTGGCGACGTCCGAGCACCAGTTCGATGTGGTGAGTACAAAGCTGCTGACCAAGTTCTCCAACAACATCCGCAACAATTTCGGCTTCCTCAATCGCACGGCGGAAGAAGGTGTCGGTGCCCCCGACAAGCTGTTCGTGCAGGAAGGCCGCAAGGTGTTTCGCGATGTCTGCCCGATGGTGGCCGAATTGATCGGCGCGCACCTGGCGGAAAATCAGTTGAGTGTGACCGATGTGAAGCGCTTCTGGCTGCACCAGGCCAACCTGAGCATGAACCACCTGATCGTGAAAAAGCTGCTGGGGCGCGACGCGTCGGTGGAAGAAGCGCCAGTGATCCTCGATACTTACGCCAATACCAGCTCGGCCGGCTCGGTGATTGCGTTTCACACTTACCAGGATGACTTGCCCAAGGACTCGGTTGCCGTACTCAGCTCCTTTGGCGCCGGGTATTCGATTGGCAGTGTGATCCTGCGCAAACGCTGATTGTGTGGGGGCTGGCTTGCGTGCGATGGCATCACTGTGGTGTGACTGATACACCGAGGTATCTGCATCGCAGGCAAGCCAGCTCCCACAGGACCGGGTGTGCACTTTTAAATAGAGGTTTGAATGGCAGCAGCGGACGACGCGCACCTGCTTGAACGCCTGCTCAAGGGTGAGCAGCGGGCCTACAAGGAATTGGTCACCACTTACCAGAGCGCAATGCGGGCGGTGGCCTACGCCATCGTCGGTCAGCGCCACGCCGACGAAATCGTGCAAGACGCCTGGGTTTCGGTCGTACGCAACCTGGCCAGATTCGAAGGGCGATCGAGCCTCAAGACATGGTTATTGACCATTACCGCCAACGCCGCCAAGGGACGTTACAAGCAGAATCGTCGGGAAGTACTGCTCGACGATTTGCCTTCGCCCCACGGCACCATTGGTGATGATCGCTTCAGCCCGGATGATGGCCATTGGGCCGTCGCCCCGTATGCCTGGCACCAGGACACCCCTGAAGCGCTGCTGACCGAAGATGAACTGCGCAAATGCCTGGAGCATACGATTCTGAGTTTGTCCGAACTGCAAAGCAGCGTGCTGGTGTTGCGTGAACGCCAGGGTCTGGAACTGGAGGAAATCTGTAATCTTCTGAGCCTTTCGCTCTCCAACGTTCGTGTGCTCCTGCATCGAGCACGGCTTAAAGTCTTTGCTACGGTGGAGCATTTTGAGGAGACGGGCGAATGTTGACCTGTAAAGAGCAAGTAGCGCGCTCCAGTGACTATCTGGATGGTCAATTGACCTTCCGTGAACGTCTGATGGTGCGTCATCACTTGATGTTCTGCCCGAACTGCCGACGATTTATCCGGCAGATGCGCCTGTTGCAGGCGACGCTCAAGCGTATGCCGCAGGAGCCGGTGGACGGTGCTGATGCGCTGGCTGAACAGATGGCAGCCGAGCGCCGTAAGGATATGTAGGAGCGAGCTCACCAAGCTCGCTCCTACAGTAACGGTTAGAACTTGGCTTCAGCATCCAGCTGCAGGGTGTTGGTGTTGGCATCCCGCTGGGTACGGCTGGCGTAGTCCGCCTTGGTCAGGAAGTAGGTGGCGCCCAGGGCGAAGTTCTTGTCGATGTCGTAGCTGACCTTCATCTTGTGGCCGCGCGAACCGGTGGTACCGTTGGCGAAGTCCGAATCGGTGAACGCGCCTACGACGGCATTACGCTGAACATCGCGGTAGTTGTAGTCCAGGTTGAAACCGAACACCTTGGACTTGGCACCCAGCAACCACGCGGTGTCCTGGTCGGTCACGGCATCGTTGTTTTTCACGTATTGGCCGTAGAACGACAGTGGCACTGCCAGGCCGCCGATGTCTGCCTGGGCAAAACCTTCGTACAGGCGGAACTCGTTGTTGGCCGAGTTGCCGTTGACCGCCAACGCGCAAGGTGTGGTAGTGGTTGTGCAGCGGCTGTCCTCGTCATTTTTGTAGGCGTAGACGCTGCCGCCCAGGGTCATTTTCAGGTTGTCGGTGACCGAGAAACGCGTACCCAACTGGCCGGACGTCAGGCGCAGGTCGTGGCGGAACTGCACGCCGTCGCCGTCGACGTTGTCCTTGAGGTTGTAGTTACCCAGGCTGCCGAACAGTTCGGCGCTGCTGCCCAGTGGGTATTTGTAGGTGACGGCCAGGCCTTCAGGGTTGATATCGCTATCCCAGATCACGTCGCCCATGTTTACCCAAGGCTGAAGCATCTTGCCGCCGATCACGTGCAGGTTCTTGATCTGGTCCGGGTGGTAGTCGATGTAACCGAGGTCCAGCCAGATCGATTTTTTATCGAAGTAGCCGTCCTGATCCTGGTTGGTAGAACGCGCATCGTCACCACCGCCGGTGGCGATACGGATACCGGTGTCCACCTGCGGGTTGATTTCGGTGTAGGCACCCAGGCGGGCGCGGATACGTTGACGGTCTTTGTCACGCCCACCGTTGTTGGGTTCGCCATCAATCTTGATGGTTTCCTGGCGGAAGCGTACATCACCCTTGAATTGAGTCTTGGCGGCCCAGGCCAGCTTTTGGTCGAAGCTGCTCAGCTCGTTGGTTTTTTTCGCAGTGGCTGCGATCTGCTCGTTGGTCTCTTGCTGAGCTTGGCGTGCGATCTGCTGTTCTTTCTGGTCCTTGGCCAGTTCCGCTTGCAGTTCTGTGTACTGCGACGCGGTGATCTGGCCGTTGGCCTTGAGCATGTCGAGCAATTTAGCGTCGACTGCAGCGCTGGCCGGTACGCTCAGGGCCAGCAACAGGCCGCCACACAGGAGCGCCGCAGTTTTAGTGGAAGCAAGACGCATATCAATCTCCGAAAGTGAGGAGGGATGGCAAACCATCCAGGACACAACCGACCCATGACGGACGGAAAAAATGTCGCCCGGTAGATCCGGACGCTCTAAAAACTGGCGTCAGTATCGCGACCGTTTATGACGGAGTAGTGGCTAAGTGATTTCATGTAGATGACAGCTTGTAACGAGAAGGAACTAACGCTTGGGCGTTCTGTCGGCGCGTTTTGCAGATGTACGCCAGGCTGCGATAAGCGATACTGCCCAGGCTTTCATGCCGCGAAACAATGAGGATGTCGATGCCACTGCAACGCCTGGACAGCCTGTCCGCAATCGCTGCTCACACTTGGGATGCCCTGGTGCCGCAGGCCCAGCCTTTTGTGCGGCATGGGTTTTTGAGCGCGCTGGAAGACAGCGCCAGCCTGGGCCCGCAAACAGGCTGGCAGGCGGAACATCTGCTGCACTGGGAAGGCCCGCGTTTGGTGGCGGCATTACCCAGTTACCGCAAGTGGCACTCTTATGGCGAGTACGTGTTCGACCATGGCTGGGCCGACGCCTGCGAGCGTGCCGGCATTGATTACTACCCGAAGCTGCTGACAGCCGTGCCGTTCAGTCCGGTCAGCGGGCCGCGTTTATTGGCCGCCAGTGCCGAAGACGGCTTTGAGTTGCTCAAAAGTTTGCCGGGTTACCTGGAAATCGAAGGGCTCTCCAGCGCCCATATCAATTTCACCGACGCTTTGGCCGACGACGCCTTGGCCCGGCAGCCCGACTGGATGCAACGCCTGGGCTGCCAGTTTCATTGGCAGAACCGTGGCTATCGCGACTTCCAGGACTTCCTTGATGCCTTGAGTTCACGCAAGCGCAAGCAGATGCGCAAAGAGCGTGAACAAGTGGCCGGGCAGGGCATCGAGTTCGAGTGGCTGCAAGGTCATCAATTGAGCGAGGCCCAATGGGATTTTGTTTATGCCTGCTATGCCAACACCTATGCGGTGCGCCGCCAAGCGCCCTATCTGACACGGGCGTTTTTCAGCCTGTTGGCCGAACGTATGCCCGAGGCGATCCGCGTGGTGCTGGCCAAGCAAGGCCCGCGTCCGGTGGCCATGGCGTTCAGCTTGATCGGTGGCGACAGCTTCTACGGCCGCTACTGGGGCTGCCTGGGGGAGTTCGACCGGCTGCATTTCGAAACCTGTTTCTACCAGGGCATGGACTACGCCATCGCCCACGGCCTGCAACGCTTCGATGCGGGGGCCCAGGGCGAGCACAAATTGATTCGCGGGTTTGAGCCGGTGATCACGCGGTCCTGGCACTACCTGCGCCATCCGGGGCTCAAGAGTGCCGTGCACGACTTTCTTGAACGTGAACGGGTGGGGATTCTGGCGTATGCCGAAGAGGCGAGGGCGGCTTTGCCTTATCGGCAACCTGACAGCAAGTGAAACACCTTGTAGGAGCGAGCTTGCTCGCGAAGAACGCTTAGGCGAAGCGGGCTGCATCTGGAAGCCTGCGTCATCGTTGACGTTTTTCGCGAGCAAGCTCGCTCCTAGAGGGGGTTGGTCAGGCAGGCTTTTCTGCGCCCAACCATCGGTACGTAATGCCACCGATCACCGCGCCCAGGATCGGCGCAAGCCAGAACAGCCACAACTGTTCGAGCGCCCAGCCGCCGACAATCAACGCGGGCCCCGTGCTGCGGGCCGGGTTGACCGAGGTGTTGGTGACCGGGATCGAGATCAGGTGGATCAGCGTCAGCCCCAGGCCAATGGCGATGGGGGCAAAGCCCGCGGGGGCACGGCGGTCGGTAGCGCCCAGGATGATCAGCACGAACATCGCCGTCATCACCAGTTCACAGACCAATCCTGCTGCCATCGAGTAACCACCGGGTGAGTGTTCTCCATAGCCGTTGGAGGCCAGGCCACTCGCCAGTTCAAAGCCGGGTTTGCCGCTGGCAATAAAGTACAGCAGCGCAGCGGCGATGGTGGCACCGATCACCTGAGACACGATGTAGGCCGGCAACTCTCTGGCCGGAAATCTTCCGCCCACTACCAGCCCCACCGAAACGGCCGGGTTGAGGTGACAGCCGCTGATGTGCCCGATGGCAAACGCCATGGTCAGCACTGTGAGCCCGAAGGCCAGGGCCACGCCGAGCAGGCCGATTCCGACATTGGGGAACGCTGCGGCCAGCACCGCACTCCCGCAACCGCCCAACACCAGCCAAAACGTACCCAGCCCTTCCGTTACGGAACGTTTGAACAGTGACATGAACACTTCCTTAGATTGCTCTATCTGATTAACGGTCTGTGAAGCTTCCCTGCCGACTAAATCAGGGCCCTCCTGGGGCCTGATTGCAGTACAGCAGGATTGTGTCGCAAGACCAGTTCGATAGAGAAAACTGTCAGAATTGTTCGGAATTGCCCGGGCACCTATCCAATGAAATCAGTCTATTCCGACGAATCCGCCGGTCTGGTGCTGCCATAACCGCGAATAAAGCCCGCCCTGCGCCAGCAACTCGGCATGGCTGCCGCTTTCGGCAATCTGGCCTTTCTCCAGCACTACCAAGCGGTCCATTCGTGCGATGGTCGACAACCGGTGGGCGATCGCAATCACGGTCTTGCCCTGCATCAGGGTTTCCAGGCTCTCCTGGATTGCCGCTTCCACTTCCGAGTCCAATGCCGAGGTGGCTTCGTCCATGATCAGGATCGGTGCGTCCTTGAGCAGCACGCGGGCGATGGCGATACGTTGACGTTGGCCGCCAGAGAGTTTCACCCCGCGCTCACCGACATGGGCGTCCAACCCGGTGCGGCCCTCGGAATCCGACAACAGCGGGATGAACTCATCGGCGCGAGCCTTGTGCACCGCAGCCCAGAGTTCTTCCTCGGTTGCGTCGGGCTTGCCATACAGCAGGTTGTCACGGATCGAACGGTGCAGAAGCGATGTGTCCTGGGTGATCATGCCGATCTGTGCACGCAGGCTTTCCTGGGCCACTTCGGCGATGTTCTGGCCGTCGATCAGGATGCGGCCGCCCTGCAGGTCGTAGAGGCGCAGCAGCAGGTTGACCAGGGTCGACTTGCCCGCGCCGGACGGGCCGATCAAACCGATCTTTTCCCCGGCCTTGATGTTGAGGTTGAGGCCGCCAATGATCCCGCTCTTCTTGCCGTAGTGGAAATCCACCTGCTCAAAGTGCACTTGGGCATTGGGGACTTTCAGGCGCGGGGCGTTTTCACGGTCGGTCACGGCCAGTGGCTGGGCGATGGTTTTCAGGCCGTCCTGCACGATGCCGATATTTTCGAAGATGCCATTGACCACCCACATGATCCAACCGGACATGTTGACGATGCGGATAACCAAGCCAGTGGCCAAGGCAATCGCACCGACGGAAATCAGCGACTGCGTCCACAACCACAGGGCCAGGCCGGTGGTGGTCACAATCAGCAGGCCGTTCAAGATACAGATCACGGTGTCCATGCTGGTGAGCACACGGGCGGCCAGTTGGGTTTTTTCGGTCTGCTCGATGATCGCTTGCTTGGCGTATTCCTGTTCATTCTGCGTATGGGCGAACAGTTTCAAGGTGGTGATATTGGTATAGCCGTCGACAATTCGGCCCATCAATTTGGAGCGCGCCTCCGAGGAAATCACCGAGCGCTCCTTCACGCGCGGTACGAAGTAACGCAGGGCCAGGCTGTAGCAGATGATCCAGGTGATCAGCGGGATCATCAGCCGCCAGTCGGCCTCGGCAAACAGCACCAGGGCACTGATGGCATAGATCGACACGTGCCAGATGGCTTCTGCCGTCGCCACTGCCGAATCACGCAAGGAGTTGCCGGTTTGCATGATCCGCTGGGCGATGCGCCCGGCGAAATCGTTCTGGAAAAAGTTCAGGCTCTGCTTGAGCACGTAGCTGTGGTTCTGCCAGCGAATCAGGCTGGTCATGCCTGGGTTGATGGTCTGGTGCACCAGCAAGTCATGCAGGCCGTTGAAAACCGGGCGCAGCAGCAGGGCGACCACGGCCATCCAGATCAGCTCGGCGCTGTGGATCTGGAAGAAATTCGCCGGTGGTGTGCCCTGGGCCAGGTCGATGATGCGGCTCAGATAGCTGAACAGCGCCACTTCGATAAGCGCACCGACCAGCCCCACCACCAACAGTGCGGCGAAGCAGGGCCAGACCTGGCGCAGGTAATAGAGATAGAAGGGCAGGACTTTTTCGGGAGGGGCCGCGCTGGGAGCGTCGCGGAAAATATCGATCAGTTGTTCAAAGCGACGATAGAGCATTGGGTTTGACGCCCGCCGGGCGGGCTCTCCTTTCAAATGCGCGCGGTGCCGTGTGGGCACCACGCGAAGCTACCTGCAGACCTCAGTCGATGCGCTTGGCCGACTTGATCAACACAGGATCGATTGGCACGTTCTGCATGCCTTGTTTGGTGGTGGTCTGGGAGTTGACGATGATGTCGACCACATCCATGCCCTTGACCACTTTGGCGAACACGGCGTAACCGGCATCGCGGCCCGGGTCGAGGAAGGCATTGTCGGCTACGTTGATGAAGAACTGGCTGGTGGCCGAGTTCGGGTCATTGGTGCGGGCCATCGACAGCGTGCCGCGCACGTTATGCAGGCCATTGCTGGCTTCGTTCTTGATCGGTGCTTCAGTCGGTTTTTGCGACATCTGCTGGGTGAACCCGCCGCCCTGGACCATGAAGCCCGGGATCACGCGGTGGAAAATCGTGTTGGTATAGAAACCCTTGTCGACATAGGTGAGGAAGTTCTTGGTGCTGATCGGCGCCTTGACCGGGTCCAGTTCGATTTCAATGTCGCCATTGGTGGTGGAGATCAATACGTGGGGCGCCTTGGCCGGTTCGGCCGCCATCAGGTTGGCAGCGAACAAAACAGAACCGGCAAAGAAGGCGATTTTTTTCAGCATGGGTCAGTGATCCTGGGTAGTGGTTTCGACTGTCTTTAGAAAATCGAGCAAGGTCGCGTTAAAGACTTCGGGTTGATCCAAGGGCGTGGCATGGCGGGAATCTTCGATCACCACCAGTCGCGCATCGGGCAGCAGTTTTACATAGATTTCTTTCTGCGCCACGGGGGTGTAGTCGTGGTCGGCGCTGATGACCAGGGTTGGACAGGTAATTCGCGAAAGTTGTTCCTGCACGCCCCAGCCCACAATCGCGTCGAAGCTGGCGAGATAAGCACGTTTGTCGTTGCTTGCCCAGCGTTCGGCCATCTTGCGGCGCAGGTCGGCCTGGGCAGGTTTGGGAAACAGTCGTTCGCCCAGGGCGTTGCCGATGGTGCGCAGGCTGAGTACGCGGGCCAGGGTCCAGCGTTTGGCCCACTGCCAATAGTCACTTGCGCTGTGCACCTTGACTTCGGGCGCGCTGTTGACGATGCACAGGCTTCTGACTCGCGCAGGGTCGTCCACCGCCAGTTGGAAGGCGATCATGCCGCCCATGGATAAACCCACAACGTGGGCGGGCGGCAGGTCCAGGTGCTCGATCAGGGCGAGCAGGTCGAACGTGAAGCCCTGGATGCTGTAGCGCTCGCGGGGCTTATCGGAGCGGCCATGCCCACGCACGTCGACCACGATCAGGCGATAGTGCCGAGCCAGTACCGGCACTTGCAGCTCCCAATCCTGGCTACTGGAGCCCAGGCCGTGGATCAGGATCAGCGGCGCGCCGTGGCCGTATTCCTCGTAGTGCAGGCTGCAGCCTTCGTGGTCGAACCAGGCCATGGATGAACTCCGTTTCAGGCTTGTCGGGGAGCGGCGAAAGGCGCGTCCAGGGGAGCGGTGTCAAACGTGCGTAGCAGCTCCACGAGAATCTGCGTCGCCGGCCCCAGGGGTTTGTCTTTGTTGGAGTAGAGATAGAACGTCGGGTGACGGCTGCCGCCTTGTTCCAGGGGCAGTTGCTTGAGTACACCTTCGGCCAGTTCGCGCTCGATCATGTGCCGTGGCAGCCAGGCAAAGCCCAGGCCGCTGCCCACGAAGGCGGCGGCGGTAGCCAGGCTGCCGACGGTCCAGCGCTGTTCGGCGCCCAGCCAACCCACGTCGCGCGGTTGCTGGCGGCCGGAGTCGCGGATGACCACCTGCATCTGGCTTTCCAGGTCCTGGAAACTCAGCTCGCGATTCATGCGGTGCAACGCATGTTCGGGGTGGGCCACGGCGATAAATTCCACATCGCTCATTTCGGTGCCCAGGTAACCGGGGATACTGAAACCGCAAATTGCCAGGTCGGCTACGCCTTCGATCAGCAGTTCTTCGACGCCGGACAACACCTCTTCACGCAAGCGCACGCGGCAGCCGCGACTTTGCGGCATAAACGCAGTCAGGGCGCGCACCAGGCGCGCATTGGGATAGGCCGCATCCACTACCAGGCGCACTTCGGCCTCCCATCCCTGTTCCATATGATGGGCAAGGTCTTCCAGTTGACTGGCGTTCTTCACCAACTGCCGGGAGCGACGCAGCAGCACTTCACCGGCCTCGGTCAGCACCGCTTTGCGCCCGTCGATGCGCAGCAGCGGCACGCCGAGTTGATCCTGCATACGAGCCACGGTGTAGCTCACCGAGGATTGCGAACGGTGCAGCGCTTCAGCCGCCTGGGCGAAGCCGCCATGGTCAACCACGGCCTGCAACGTGCGCCATTGATCGAGGGTAACGCGGGGCGCTTTCAAGATGAGCTCCTCTTGTCCTAAGCTGGCGGTCCTTATTGGAGACTGCCGAATGAGAAAATTGTGTTGTGTGTTGCTGGCGCTGCTGCCGATGAGCGTATTTGCCTACCCTATCGACGTGACGAAAAAGATCGATGGCGTCAGCATTGATTACACCGCCTCCGACGTGGACGCAGACATCAGCTCGATTCAGCTGAACAACTACGGCACCCAGGATGCTGTGTGTTCGGTAATCTTCACCAACGGCCCGGAATCGCCGCGCCGTCGCACCGTGAGCGTGCCAGCAGGCAAAAGCACCAACACCACGGTCAAGTTCAACCGCTCCATCATCAAGATGCGCATTGCCTTGGACTGCAGCCCCAAATAAAGCGATAGCGGAGCCTTTCTACAGGAGTACTCCGCTTATAAACAAATTTATAGATGGGTTATAGCAGTTTTTTGCGCTTTTTTATCGAATGAGCCCTGGTTAATCTTTTCTCCATCGACTTACAACATTCACCGATGGAGCCTACATAGCCATGTCCAACGTTCTGATCATCGAAAGCAGTGCGCGCCAGCAGGATTCTATCTCTCGCCAGCTCACGCAACAGTTCATCAGCCAATGGCGGGCTGCCCACCCAGCCGATCAGATCACCGTGCGCGACGTGGCACTCAACCCGGTTCCACACCTGGACGCCAACCTCCTTGGCGGCTGGATGAAACCTGAAGATCAGCGTAACGACAGCGAGCAGGTATCCCTGGAGCGTTCCAACGCATTGACCGACGAATTGCTCGCCGCCGATGTGTTGGTAATGGCTGCACCGATGTACAACTTCGCCATCCCCAGCACCCTCAAAGCCTGGCTGGATCACGTCCTGCGCGCCGGCGTAACGTTCAAGTACACCGCCACCGGGCCGCAGGGCTTGCTGACCGGCAAACGTGCCATTGTGCTTACCGCCCGTGGCGGCATTCACACCGGGGCCACCTCGGACCACCAGGAACCCTACCTGCGCCAGGTGATGGCCTTTATCGGCATTCACGACGTGACCTTCATTCACGCCGAAGGGGTGAACCTGAGCAGCGACTTTCAGGAAAAAGGCATCAACCATGCCAAAGCCCTGCTCGCACAGGTGGCGTGATCCGTTAATCGCCAGATAATCGCGGGCTGTTTATATAACGCCACGCCAACCCTTCAAGTACGCGTATCGAACCTCCCTTTGCACTTGTTGCTCCTGAGTGCTCCTGCCCGACTGCCGCTTTAGCGAGGTCGGGTTTTTTTTGCCTTGAGTTTCTTCAAGGCTGGAAAAGCTTTAATGTCGCGCCCATTCGAAACGAGGCGCGCATGGGCTATTTACTGGTTGTCACCCTGATTCAGGCATTTTCCTTCAGCTTGATCGGCGAATACCTCGCCGGTCACGTCGACAGCTACTTCGCAGTGCTGGTGCGCGTGGTGCTGGCCGGGCTGATCTTTATCCCGCTGACGCGCTGGCGCTCGGTGGAGCCTGCGTTCATGCGCGGCATGTTGGTGATCGGTGCATTGCAGTTCGGCGTGACCTACGTATGCCTGTACTTGAGCTTTCGCGTGCTGACGGTGCCGGAAGTGCTGCTGTTCACCATCCTCACACCGCTGCATGTGACCCTGATCGAGGACGCGCTTAATCGGCGCTTCAATCCTTGGGCACTGGTCGCGGCCCTAGTGGCGGTGGGCGGTGCGGCGGTGATTCGTTTCGATCAGATCACCCCGCACTTCCTGATGGGATTCTTGCTGCTGCAATTGGCCAACTTCACCTACGCCGCCGGGCAAGTCATGTACAAGCATCTGGTGGCGCGTTATCCCAGTGACCAACCGCACTTCCGGCGTTTCGGCTATTTCTACCTGGGCGCCTTGTTGGTGGTGTTGCCGGCGTTCCTGCTGTTCGGCAAGGCTGACTTCTTGCCGCAAGCGCCGCTGCAATGGGGCGTGCTGGTGTTCCTTGGTTTGGTCAGCACCGCGCTGGGCATGTACTGGTGGAACAAGGGCGCCTGTCTGGTCAATGGTGGCACCCTGGCGGTGATGAACAACCTGCATGTACCGGTGGGGCTGCTGTTGAACCTGCTGATCTGGAATCAGCATGAGCCGCTGGGCCGTCTGGCCCTGGGCGGCCTGGTGATTCTGGGCGCGGTGTGGATCAGTCGGCTCGGCGCACGCCAGGCGCGGGCGGCGCTGTCATCGTGATCACCACTTTGCCTTTGGCGCGGCCTTGTTCGACATAGCTCAGGGCTTGGGCTGTGGACTCGAAAGGGAAGGTGCGGTCGATCACCGGCTTGATAATGCCGGCTTCCACCAGCGCGGTCAGTTCATCCAATTGGGCGCCGCTGGCGCGCATGAAGAGGAAGTCATAACGCACGCCTTGTTTGCGCGCTTTGCGGCGGATACCGCTGCTCAACACGCCCATGACCAGGCCCAATAGCCACGACAGCTGCTGCTCGCGAGCAAACGCCCGCGTAGGTGGCCCGGAGATGGAGATAAGTTGACCGCCTGGTTTGAGAATGTCGAGTGACTTTGCCAGTGCGTCCGGGCCTAGGCTGTTCAAGACGACGTCATAATCATTGAGCAGGGTTTCGAAGTTTTGCTGCTTGTAGTCGATCACTACATCTGCGCCCAGTGCCTTGACCCACTCGACATTGGCGGTGCTGGTCGTCGTTGCGACAAATGCGCCCAAATGCCTGGCAAGCTGGATGGCGATACTGCCGACTCCGCCGGAACCGGCATGAATGAAGACCTTCTGGCCTTTTTTCAGCCTCGCTGTTTCAACCAGTACTTGCCATGCCGTCAATGCGACCAGAGGCAGGGAGGCGGCCTGCTCCATCGTGATGTTTGCAGGTTTGCGTGCCAGTGCGTCCTCGCGTACCGCAATCAGCTCGGCGAACGTGCCGATACGCTGCTGTGGAGGGCGGCCATACACTTCGTCACCCGGCTTGAAGCGTCGCACCGCGGCCCCGACGCTGAGCACCACGCCAGCCAGGTCATTGCCCAGTATCAACGGCAATGCATACGGCAGAATCAGTTTGAATTCGCCCTTGGCGATTTTTGCATCCAGAACGTTGACGCTGCTGGCATGTACTTGAACCAGCACGTCATGCTCACCCACCACTGGTGTTGGCGCTTCGGTGATGCGACCGGTCTGTTTGCCGTAACGTTCGATGGAAAATGCCTTCATGGTTCAACGCTCATCGCTTCGAGAGGAAGGGCAGGCGCATAGAGCGCGCCTGCAACCGGTTGATCAGGCTTGGGTCAGGTACCGCTCGGCAACCTCGGACTGCTTGATCTGCGACAGCAAGCCTTGTCGGGCTGCCTGCAAGGCATCCCAGCGTGCGCCGTCCTGCAAGGGCGGGATGGTCACGGGCTCACGACGGTCGAAACCGACCAGCGCCGCATCCACCAGGTCACCTACCTCCATCACATCTGTGAGAGTGTTGATGTCAATGCCCGCCCGGTCCCAGATCTCGGTACGCGTAGCGGCCGGTAGCACGGCTTGCACATAGACACCTTTGGCGCCCAACTCCAGGCTCATGCCCTGGGACAGGAACAGTACGAATGCCTTGGTCGCGCCATATACGGTCATGCCGAACTCCGGCGCCAGGCCCACCACCGAGCCAATGTTGATGATAGCGCCGTTGCCGGCTGCCGCCAGGCGTGGGGCAATGGCGCTGGCGAGCCGTACCAGCGCGGTGGTGTTGAGCGCGACCAATTGAGCGACGCTGTCGGTGGACTGTTCGATGAAGCTGCCGGACTGTGCGGCACCGGCATTGTTGACCAGCGTACCGATGCTGGAATCTTCGCGCAGGCGTGCTTCGACCGCTGCCAGGTCAGCGATCTGGGTCAGGTCAGCGGGGAGGATATCAACCGTGATGGCGTGCTCTTCACGCAGACGTGCAGCGAGCGCTTCCAGGCGCTTGGTATCGCGGGCGACCAGAACCAGGTCGTGACCACGCTGGGCAAAACGTTCGGCGTAGGCGGCACCAATGCCGGTCGAGGCGCCAGTGATGAGAACGGTCTTGGAAGTGCTCATGGTGTGATGCTCAGTGAGTGCAGGGAGGTTTTATGATGTCGATCATAATCAAAGCTGTCAACGGTTTTGATTATGATCGACATCATAGTAAGATCCCTCTATCGCAGGGCAGCAGGAGCGCATAGAAATGAAGATCACCAAGACGCAATCACAGAACAATCGAGCGCATATCGTCGCGACGGCTTCCGCGCTGTTTCGTGAACGCGGTTTCGATGGGGTGGGTGTGGCCGAATTGATGGCTGCCGCTGGTTTTACCCAGGGCGGCTTCTACAAGCACTTCGGCTCCAAGGCGGATTTGATGGCAGAAGCGGCCGCCAATGGCCTGGCGCAGTCGCTCGCCAGCAGCGTGGAGATGGAGGCGGGGGAGTTTTTCGAGGTTTACCTGTCCCGGCAGCACCGCGATCATCGCGGCGGCGGGTGCACGTTGGCGGCGTTGTGTGCAGACGCTGCGCGTCAATCAGGGACCCTCAAGGAAACCTTTGCCAACGGCTTGGAAAACACGCTGCAAGCGCTGGAGGCAAAGTACAACACGACGCAGGACGAGCCACAGCAAGACGTGCGCGCGAAAATGCTCAACAGGATGGCCCATGCCATTGGCGCAATCATGTTATCGCGGGCGTGCCCGGATGATTCCGCTTTGGCTGATGAAGTGCTTGAGGTTTGCCGCCGGGAGATTACGGTATCACTGCCGTAATCCCGTTCGGATCACTTCACGCCGTTTCGATGGCGGGTAGTTGCGCGGCCCCGGCCAACGCCGGCAATACGCCGGCGCGCAAGTCATTGCCACTCGGCTGCTGATACAGGGGGGGAGAAAGAGCTGGATCCAGACCCTTTGGATCGGGCGGAGCTTTAGATTTTAAGCGCTCCAATCCTGAGGCAAGCGATGAGGGCGTTGAATCCTACGCTGAGGCTCACTGGTTTGGTCACGCTTGGCGATTACCCATGTGAACTTCGACTCCGGGCGCGCTCTGCGGCCGTTAGGGATGCTCCGATCAACTTGCCGTATGCCGGCGGCCAGTCGCAATTTTCC